>JACCVJ010000169.1 GCA_013698215.1 Tatlockia sp.
TAATTGTTCTAACGCGGGAACCTGGTAATAGTTCTATTTTAATTTTAGAGGACAAAATTAGCGGTTTTAAACAAATTTACGCCGATAGCCAGAGTAGCGATCGCTGGACTACTTTATATCAAGACCAAGAAATGAACCAGCAAATAGAAAAAACCCCTTTAGCTCTAGGATTATCTGATGTAGGAACAATTACATCGGAAAAGAAACTATCTTCGATAAAAGTTCTTAAATTTAATGGTGTTGCACCAACTATAGAAAATGTAGCTAAGGGCAAATATCCCTTGATCAAAAACTTATATTTTGTTTTTCCTCAAGAGCAAGTTTCTCCTAATGCTAAGGAATTTATAAGTTTTGTGCAATCTAAAGAAGGAGCAAAAATATTAAAAGCCCATAACTACTTAGCAGTGGAGACAGAAAACAAAAAGTAGTTTTGAGTTTGGGGATAATGACTTTATTTAGCTCGAAACTTACACTTATTTTTTGCACTCTTTCTACAAGTACGTGTTATGGAAATACCAGCAGAAATTAGACTGAAGCAGCGTTTGCGAAAACGTTTATATCCATTAGCACTGCTAGTTTGGCTATTGATTAGCCTTGGCTTCCCAGCAATTTTCTACTTTTTGGAAATCACAGCCTTAAAAAGGACTGCAACTATCTACGCTCAAAACTTAGCAGAAAAATTTGTAAGATTAGTGTCGCAACCGGATTTATGGAAATATCAAAGTTATAAATACGCCCAGTTAATTGCTAATGAACTTGTAGAAAATGAAGAAGTAAAAATCAAAATTTTAGACGAGCAGGGAATCGCGGTTTCTTATTACGAACGTAATAGCAAAAAAGACGAACTATGGTGGTATGGCTTCAACCCTAAAAGTTCTGCACCAATCAAATTTAATAATCGCACTTTAGGAACTGTAGAAGTCACTTTATCTCAAGACAATTTAAGAAAAATGACTTTAGCATTTTTTACTTTGTCTACTACCCTAGGTACGGGCTTGGGAATTTTGATTTTCTTTTTTCCTACTAAAGTAGTTGGTGGTATGGAAAAGCAATTGCAAAGCTTAATCGAGACATTGCAAGATGCTAAAGCTCAAAGCGAAAGATTGCAAGCATTAGCTCAAGCCTCCGAACAAAGATTTCGTAACTTAGTACAGGGACTAGATGCGATCGTTTGGGAAGCAGACGCGACAACAAGGCAATTTTCTTTTATTAGTCAACGAGCGGAAGAATTACTCGGTTACTCTGTTAGCAAGTGGTTGAATAGCGCGAATTTTCAAGAAACTTATATTCACGAGGAAGACTTAAACCAAGTTCTTAGGCGCTATCAAATAGCTATAACTATGGGACAAGAACAAGTAATTGAGTATCGAGCGATTACTTTTGATGGTCGAGAAGTCTGGCTGCGCGACTTGGTACAAGCCGTTAAAGATGAAAATGGAAATACTACGTTGCTACGGGGCATAATTGTCGATATTAGCTATTTTAAGCAAATTGAAAAACAATTAATCCACGATGCTTTGCACGATGTGCTGACAGGTCTTGCCAATCGAGCTTTATTAATGCAACGTCTGGGTAACTCCTTTCAAAAAGCAAAACATCATCAAGATTATCAGTTTGCGGTATTATTTCTAGATCTCGACCGCTTTAAGTTAGTTAATGATAGCTTAGGGCATCGCATAGGCGATCGCCTATTAGTTGAAATTAGCCACCGTCTAGAAAAATGTGTCCGCACTAGCGATACTGTGGCTCGTTTGGGGGGCGATGAATTTGCAATTTTGTTAGACAATATCGAAGATATCAGTTCGGCGACAGATATTGCCGAGCGCGTCAAAAATGAACTAGCCCTACCATTTAATTTAAGCGGTCACGAAATGTTTGCCGCTACCAGTATTGGCATTGCTATTAGTAGCAACAGCTACGAGCAACCAGATCAGCTATCACGCGATGCAGATACAGCTATGTATTATGCTAAATCCCAAGGCAAGGCAAGACATGAAATTTTTGATAGCCATATGCACTCCCAAGCTATGGCGGCGTTGCAGCTAGAAACAGACTTACGCAAGGCGATAGAAAACCAAGAGTTACAAATTTATTATCAACCGATTGTGTTGCTCAAAACTGCGAAAATCGCTGGATTTGAAGCTTTATTACGCTGGGAACATCCCGATTTGGGCTTTGTTTCGCCCACAGAGTTTATTCCCATAGCTGAAGAAACCGGGCTAATTATTCCTTTAGGAGAGTGGGTAATCCGCGAGGCGTGTAAGCAGTTGCATTTGTGGCAATTGCAGTTTCCTAGTGCAGAAATAACCATGAGCGTAAATTTTTCTAGCAAACAACTCGCGCAAACCAATATAGTTGAATCGATTAAAGATATCCTCAATGGATATGACTTACAACCAAAGCATATACATTTAGAGCTTACCGAAAGCGTACTTGTAGAAAATAGTCAAGCAATCGACCAAACTCTAAAGCAATTGAAAAGTTTAGGACTAATTTTGTGTCTAGATGACTTTGGTACAGGCTATTCATCCCTTAGTTATCTGCACCGTTTCCCCATAGACCTCTTAAAAATTGACCGCTCTTTTGTGATGGGTATTGGTAGCAATGATGATAATAATTCTAAAATTGAAATTATCCAAACTATCCTAGCTCTAGCTGAGAATATGAGTATAAAGGTAGTTGCCGAAGGTATAGAAACTAAAGAACAACTAGCAAAACTTAGAGCGCTAAAATGCCAATATGGACAGGGGTATTTTTTCTCTAAACCTTTAGATAACAAAGCAATTGAGGATTTATTAGCTATACAGTCTCAATGGTAAAAGTGCTGCTGCGGGGTTTTAAATAGCCTACTGGGTTAGAAGATCGTAGTCGTAAATAGGTAATAATGAGTTGTAATGATAAAGAAAGTACCAAATTGCTCCCCTAGAATTTTCTTATCTTTGTCAACTTCCCTTTTTTTTAACTTGACTTGCACAAATCTAGGCACAGATTTAGGTTGGGAATTAACATATTTTTGTAGTCATAATTCCCAAACCCTTGTTACTCTAGCAACACCCGCCCAAGAAATCTGCGTTCAGTAAGAGTTGAGCAATTAAATCTGTGGTGGTTTTGAAAATTCTTTTGTTTTCAGGGCTTTCAGCAAATTGTCTGCCACACCTGCGACCTAAAAATCTTTGTTTACCGTTGTGGATGTGACCATTTTTGACTGGATACTGATTGCCACATTCTGGAGAGGTGAGCATTGTAATTTTTAAGGTGATGCAAATCTAGCTTTAGTTTACCTATTTAGGACTACCAAAAAGTAACCTTGATCTAGCCTTTAACGATAGCTAAAACGTCATATTCTATTGGCTTATAAGCGAACTTGATAACTTGTAAACTTATGTTACAACTGAGGAGATTTTGATATACGCGATCGCGCGGCTAGTAGGGTTCCTAGCAACAAAACTCCACCAAAAAAGTAATGAGACACTAGCGATCTTGCATACAAATTTTTGAGCAGCAAATTTGAAATGTCAGGTGTAATTACAGGCAAAGATATCAAGAATATACTACTAATTATAAGAATGTACCAAAGTTTTCCTTGCGGCACTGCCAACTTATTACCAATATAAAGAGAGAAAGGTAGTAGTAGAAATAGATAATAATGCGTCCAAGAAATGGGGCTAATTAATAAAGCTAGACAAAGCACGATCGAAAATTCTAAGTTCTCTTGCTCTAAGGTAATGGGTGCTTTTTTGCGCCAAAAAATCCACGCCGTTCCCCCTAACAAAATCAATTTCAAAGTAGTTCGGACTAAATTAAAAGTTCCATCTCCTCCTATAGGTTCCCAATTTCTAAGGTTGCCATTAAATTCAAGCAACAAACGAGCTAAAAAACCATCCACTGACTGAACGTTATATGCAACTAATGCTTTACCAGCAAACTTGCCAATATGTTTTAACCAAACAAAGTGTAAATCGGAACCGAACAATACCAATGATGATCCTCCTGTTATTAATAGAGTTGCACTGTATCCTGCTATCACTCGCCACTTTTTTCTTAAAGCAAAATAGATTCCTAGAAGGAATAGAGGAACTTTAATTAAAGCAGCGATCGCTAATAAAACTCCTAGTAAAACATTACGCTTTTTTTTCAAGCATATTAGAGCTAATAGTAATACTAAAAGTGTAAAATGAGTTAAGTTGCCGTACCAAATACTATGGTATAAAGGGCCATTGATTATAAATAGTCCAATTATTGCTATTCTCCTCCAACCAGTGAGTTTCAATAGCTTTATTAAGAGGTAGCAAGTTGTACTAACAGCTAAAATTCCTAATAACGTAAATGTAATTATAGCAACAGATTTATTTAATATAGCAAAAGGAGAAAAAGCAAAGGCAATAATTGGGATGTTTACAAACCCGAAGTCACCCAAAGAGTACAACTTAGATGGGTTTTCTATTACCAATCTACCTGCAATATAATAACAATTTATAAAATCATTAAACCAATCGTAGTGTGGAGGTATAGAAACAATCCCTAAAAATATCATCATAATTAGCGCCGGAAACCCATAACCTAGCCACACACTCCATCGTTGTTGGAATATTTTTTGACTAATAGTATTGAAGCCAAATGCACTTAAAAGGATAAGAATAAAGAATAGGTATATTTTCATAAAAACTATTTACACCACCATAAAGTAAGCCGTTTTACTACAGCTTTACATTTTTTTCTTAAGTGAATTGTAATTACGTAATTAGATTTACGTAATTTTAAAATTCGCTTGTGTTATGAATATTACACTATTTTCCTCTTATAGTTGCAGTTTATCAAAAAATATAATTGCAGCTAGATGAATTAGCCTTGAAAGGTGCTTCAACATTTATCTGCACATAACTTGCGGTCTTATTTATGTATAAAAATAGTAGATGTTTGATCAAATCACTGATGTTGATAAATATATAAGGACTGATTTAATCATTTACAGTAATTTTTGGCTAAATAAAGTTAATGCGATCGCACTAGCAAAGTTTCAAGCTAATTGACCATATTGTAAACTTGCCCACATATATTAGACCTCTTGCAAAAGTCGGTGCTACAATTGGAAGAAAGAGATGAGATAGATATTTGAATGACTTATAAACAAGTAAAAAACCTAAAAGCTGAATAATTTAAACGATTATCTGGAGTGCATTATGAGACATTTAATCAAATGGTAGAAATAGTCAAAAAAGTATATTGCTCACGCAAGATAACAGGAAGACCATCAAAATTAAGAGTAGAGGACCAAGTCT
>JACCVJ010000082.1 GCA_013698215.1 Tatlockia sp.
CTAGCACCACTACTAGCAGGAA
This sequence comes from Tatlockia sp., assembly GCA_013698215.1. Lineage (GTDB taxonomy): Bacteria > Cyanobacteriota > Cyanobacteriia > Cyanobacteriales > Chroococcidiopsidaceae > Aliterella. Next base: position 23 of record JACCVJ010000082.1, read on the forward strand.
AAGGAGCATCGACAAATCCCAACTCAAATAACTGTTGATAAGCTTTTTTGCCCAAGTCTCGCGTCGGGTTTTGACTGCGGATAATTTGAACTAATAGAGGTACGGCAAGTTCTGGTTGATTTTGCGCCCGATGTACCAATGCTAGTTGGTACGTAGCATCATCGCGCATTTGAGCAGTTTCCAAGGCTTTTTTGCGCTGGCTGTCCGCGAGGCGATTATCAATGCCCGAAAAGCTAGTAGCTAATTCTTGATAACAATTCGATACTTGGTTAAAGACCTGACGGGCATCTTGAAGCTTTTTAGTAGCCAAAGGATAGTCTTGAGCAGAAACCGCAGAACTTGCTTCGCTCATCAAACGTTGTCCGCCTTGTACGCTCAATGCGCTGTTATTTTGGGCATCGGGACTAAGTACATTTGGGCTAGTTGGATTGATTGGTTGAGTTTGATTAGAGTTTTTCGGTTGCTGTGGTTTCGCACTTTGAGCATTAGCTGGTACTAGCATAATTAAAACTAATACCGACGATAAAAAAGTTAAACAGGCATAACGGGGCAAAAAGCGAACAGTTCCAGCAGATATCATGGCGTAACTGAGTACAGAGAGAACATCGAACCAATTAAAACTTTGGGTATCTTAACTCTCATTGGTGCTTTTACCAAATCTGCTTTATCTGTCAAAGTTTCTGAAAAGAAGACTTAATTAATACTTTATTAGTTCCTATTGTAACCAAATTTCAAATCAAAGCTTTAAGGGCATTTTCTAAATCGGTGGTTAATTGTTTAGCCCTTTGCTTTACCGAACCCTGATTGTAAGTTGCCACTTTTAGGGGGGAACCGATGCAAATAGAAACATCACTGCCCCACTGAGGATAGCTTTGGCTGTATTTAAGCCCCATAGGTACAACTTGCACTCCTAAGCCGGGATGAGTAGTTTCGGCGCTAACGGCTAAACGAGCAAGCCCTGGTTTAAGGGGATGAACAGAGCCATCACGAAAAATATTACCTTCAGGAAAAATTACTAGCATTTCTTGTTGCAAAAGTACCTCAATGCCATAGCGCAACGTGCGAATTGATGGACGGTCAGTATTGACAGGAAAACCACCCAAACGGCAGACAAACCAACCTTGAAGCCCCGAAGCTTCGTTCTCTGACACCATAAAAGTTAAATCTCGACCCGTCACTGGGCGACCAGTTACCCCCGGTACAACTACTGCATCCCAGCGAGAGCGATGAGTAGGAGCCACAATAACCGGGCCTGTAGTCGGCAAATTTTCTTGTCCAGAAACTGTAACTTTGCCAAAATGCAACGGTAAAATAACCCGACACCCTAAAAAATACGCCAATGGTGCTAACCAAGGCGAAACTCTAGAACTAATCGGCGCAGAAAGAGCAACTTCTTCATCGGGGCTAGTTTTGGGAGTGTTTAGAGATTGGGGTTCCATTTGCGTCATCATGATGGCTGCGGGCTTAAACTAGATTAATTCAAACCTAAATTTTCTAATAGTAATTGTCTCGATTGATGAGGACACTTTAACTAGCGTCATGTGCCAACAGGAAGTCATTTTTTGACTCTTTTTTGAGCAAACCATGCTTGCAATTGCTGGCGACAATTAGATTCTAAGATGCCTCCTAACACCTCTAAGCGATGGTAAGAGCAATCACTGTCAGGAATATTGCTAACAGTACGCACAGCGCCACTTTTAGGGTCGTCTGCACCATAAACTAGCAATTTAATCCGTGCTTGGATAATAGCACCCGCACACATGGGACAAGGCTCTAAAGTAACGTAAAGCGTGCAATTGTTCAGATGCCAAGAATGCAAGTATTGACCAGCCAAACGCAAAGCTATAACTTCGGCATGGGCTGTAGGGTCGTGGTGGCGTTCTCGATAGTTTTGGGCTGCGGAAATCGCTTTGCCAGTACCATCGACCACGATCGCGCCTACAGGTACTTCTCCGGCATCTCCTGCTAGTTGGGCAAGAGAAACCGCCTGTTGCATCCAATAGCAGTGTTGCTCGTAAGGTGGGGCGATTTGACTATCCACTCTATTTAGGCACTTTGAGCAAGTAATGTATCTAACTGACCTTGAGAATTTAGCCTATGGAGGTCGTCACAGCCCCCGGTATGTTGGTTATTGATGAATATCTGGGGAACGCTGCGTTTACCGTTGGAGCGTGCCGCCATTGCGGTTCTAGCCGCTTCATCGCCATCAATTTTGTACTCCGTGAAATTAACACCCTTCCACCACAACAGCAATTTGGCGCGGATGCAGTAAGGGCAAGTTTGCCAAGTGTAGATTTCTACCTTGGCTTTGATGCGTTCAGGGTGGCGGTTGAGTAAATCTAACATGGTTTTAGGGGACTGAAAATATCTACCCTTAGATTTTAAAAGTAATCGCCCTTGTACTAGAGAAAAAATCAGTTAGCAGTAAAACTTAACACAGGATTAGTTAATACTTTTTATAAGTGGTAGCCGCGCTTTGGTAGACTTGAAGACTGAAATCGCCAAACTTCATCGGCAGTTTAGAGGACAGACTTCGTGGAAAATACATTAGGGCTAGAGATTATCGAAGTAGTAGAGCAAGCAGCGATCGCTAGCGCTCGATGGATGGGTAAAGGGGAAAAAGATATTGCCGACCAAGTGGCTGTAGAGGCTATGCGCGAACGGATGAACAAAATCTATATGCGGGGTCGCATTGTCATCGGCGAAGGCGAACGCGATAATGCTCCCATGCTGTACATCGGCGAAGAAGTGGGTATTTGTACCCGCGAAGATGCCAAAGCATACTGTAACCCAGATGAATTGATTGAAATTGACATTGCCGTTGACCCCTGCGAAGGAACTAACTTAGTTGCCTACGGTCAAAACGGTTCCATGGCAGTTTTGGCTATTGCCGAAAAAGGTGGCTTATTTGCCGCGCCAGATTTTTATATGCGAAAGTTGGCTGCACCTCCAGCAGCTAAAGGTCATGTAGATATCAATAAATCCGCCAGTGAGAACCTCAAAATTCTTTCCGAATGTTTGAACCGTTCGGTAGAGGAATTAGTCGTAGTAGTGATGGATCGCCCCCGCCATACAGATTTAATTCAAGAAATTCGCAAGGCTGGAGCTAGAGTTAGGCTAATTAGTGACGGTGACGTTTCTGCGGCTATCTGCTGCGCCTTCTCTGGGACTAATATTCATGCCCTTATGGGTATTGGAGCCGCCCCTGAAGGTGTAATTTCCGCCGCAGCAATGCGTTGTTTGGGCGGACACTTCCAGGGTCAATTGATCTACGATCCAGAAGTAGTCCAAACAGGTTTGATTGGTGAAAGCAGGGAAGGTAACCTAAATCGCTTAAAGGAAATGAATATTCATGACGCGGATAAAGTATATAACGCTGATGAACTAGCGTCGGGCAATACTATATTGTTCGCCGCTTGCGGTATTACTCCTGGTAGTTTGATGGAAGGCGTTCGCTTCTTTGGTGGCGGCGCTAGAACTCAAAGCCTAGTCATTTCCAACCAATCCCAAACAGCACGCTTTGTCGATACGATTCATCTATTCGATAACGTCAAGTCGCTGCAACTACGGTAAGAGGCACAAGGCTAAGAGGAGATAGTTTGTTTATCTGCTCTTAGCCGATACTTGGAGGAGACATGAATATTGCTGTCGTGGGGCTTAGTCACAAGACTGCTCCAGTGGAAGTTCGAGAAAAGTTAAGTATTCCAGAACCACAGATGGAAATCGCGATCGCGCACCTCTGTA
>JACCVJ010000091.1 GCA_013698215.1 Tatlockia sp.
CTTCAAGGCTGTTCAGTTTGGTTCTGCCGGTGATATACCGGTAGCTGCCGACTATGACGGTGACAGACGTACTGACTATGCAGTTTACCGACCATCGAATGGTGTTTGGTATATGCTGCAGAGCACAAAAGGCTTCGGAGCTATCCAGTTCGGTAATGATACGGACAAACCTGTAGTTGCCGATTACGATAACGACGGAAAAGCTGACCAGGCGGTTTATCGTGCCGGAACATGGTACGTGATGAACAGCTCGAAAGGCTTGTCAGTTGCTCAGTTCGGTAATGCTGCGGACAGCCCGGTTCCAGCCGATTACGATGGTGACGGTAAAACTGACTTTGCCGTTTATCGTGATGAAAAAGGTGCCGGTATGTGGTATATCATGCAGTCAGGAGGTTCAGGTGTAACAAATGCACCGAGCGCCCCGACCCTGAGAGCCTTCCAATTCGGTTCTGCAACCGATATGCCGATTCAGACGCCGTAAGGACAAAACAAACAAGTCAGTGAAAACTGATTTAACTTAACCAAAAGGAGCGTGAGCAATCACGCTCCTTTTTTTTCTAAAAGGCTGTCGCGCCTAGCTGGTAATTCGATTAAATTCAGCGCTTTAAGGCTTCAGAACCAGTTGCTGCCCAAAAACTAAAATTTGATCCTTTACGTCGCCGCGCGTCGCTGACATTCGGTGCTGTCGCGGGTGCTGCGCCGAACGGCTCAATGACCGTTTTCCGCATCGCCGGTTTGCCGTCGAATGTTACTCTCCGACGCATTCCTCAGCTTGCTGTCGAGCAGGCAAATTTTTGTTGTGAATTACGTCCGGTCAATTCTGTCATGTGAAGTTTTGGAACGAGTTTGAAGCTGTCATCGAATCGTCTGTTGAGAGAAAACGACCGGAGCCGCCGCCCGTCAATCGAATGCCCGGAACCGACCGCTCCGCAGAGTTTTTATCCAAGCGAGAACAAAACCGTTATTTATCGAAGACTAGGACAAGACTCCATCCATAACCGTTTCGGTTTGGTTGGAGATGTAGTCCGTTCGAGTCCTTTACTTTCATATTCACGTAACATATAATTAAATCAATACGTTGGGTCAATAACTGAATCAGTTGCAAATACTATCGGTGTTCCCCAAACGGCTCTTTGAAACTTTAGTTAGGGCGTTGAATCGGGTAGTCCGATTCGTAAAAACTGAAACACCTAAGTAGTGAAACAACCGAAGTTCTGTTTTAGAACTTCACTGGTTCGGACTGAACCTTAAGGCGTTAACGCAAGTGGTTACACTATGCGTTGTCTTAGAATCTCCATTCATAGCCGCAAGGCTTGATTGGAGTATGTCAAAAAAAATCGTCCGCTCCGAGGTTGCGTTTTACTGTGAAATAACTATAAAATAACATTTTGGAACATAGCCACTGCTTGAAGCGTGATTATAATTACCGGGTTGGGATGGTATTACCAACCGCTTATTTTGGTAATTATTTGGTAATTAAAAGAAAAGAGGTTTAATATTTGCCTCTTTTCATTTTTTTCGATTTCCACGCGCCAAAAATTTTCCGAACAAGCCTTGCCGTTCCTGTATTTTGCACGTTGCTGACAGTTTTGATTTTCAAACAGAAATTTTGAATATCGCTCTTCCCGCCGGCAGCCAAATTTTTTCACAAAACTATCGAAATGTTTATTTACCGCCATTTTTAGAGTTGGGTGGCTTACTCACATACGTCTATTTTGCCCAGAATGGTGTCTTAAAGCCATCTTGATCCCCTTAAGTATAGCAAGAGGAAATAAAAACTGCTTAAAAGCCGTTTATAGGTAGTATAGGTTGCGCCGCCAATTTCGTTCGGTGTAAAGACTTCATATTCGTTCCCAAATGGGAACCGGTTGAGCGCGAAACTCTCAACAATCCGACCCTAACGAGATGCTCAATTGCTGCATCAACGGTTACTAGCGAACCGATGCCCGAACCGTCCTTGATTTCCTTCCTGGATTTTCGTGTCGCGGTCGCTGCCGTTCTCAGAAACCTCTTGTAAATGGCATTACCTCTTGTAAATGATTCGATTATTCAATCTTTTTCAAACTGATTAACTGATGCTTAATAAGCAATTCATTCACTGTATAGAAATAAAGTTTAATTCTTTAACCCCCTTGTTAAGATGAACTTTGATTTTCGCTTTGTGTTATGTTATACAAGTGCGGTATGAAAACTGGAACTTCCGCCCCAATATTTTCGCCACAACCTACGACAACAGCATTTTCAATCAATCCTGACCCTTCCCTGCTCTACCTGACGGCGAGCCTACGCGCGGCACTGCACAAATGCCGATTTGTAATTGAAAACTATCAAGGCTTGACCGCAATTGAGGGCGATGTTGGTTTAGGCAAAAGCACTGTTTTGCGCT
>JACCVJ010000148.1 GCA_013698215.1 Tatlockia sp.
TTGCATTGCTTTAAGCCTTTGTTCAAAAGCCTCTGGCGCGGCGCGACCTTCTTTTTTGCCGGAGTATGCGTAACAACTCCAATTGATATACGCGCGTGCTAAATCGCTGTCATCGTTCCAATTTTGCGCCTCAATTAAGCCTTGCAAACCCGCACCATAAGCCCCAGGTTTAGAACCAAAAACTCGGTAATGAGCGTTTATTTGCGCTTGTTCTAAACTTTTACCCGATGCTAACCATGTCTGCACTTCGGTTTTTACTTTCGCGGCTATGGGGTTTTGATCTTCTGCTTCTTCTAGCGCTGCTACTTTTGTAACCGCCGCATCAAATAAATCAATTAAATTGGGAAAAGCATCGCGGAAAAAGCCGGAAATCCGCAGAGTTACATCTACGCGGGGGCGACCTAACATTGATAATGGCAAAATTTCAAAGTCTACTACTCGCCGCGAAACTCCATCCCATACAGGCTGTACGCCAAGTAATGCCAAGGCTTCCGCAATATCATCGCCTCCCGTCCGCATAGTCGAAGTTCCCCAGACCGATAAGCCCAAACTTTGGGGATATTCGCCATTTTCTTGGGTATAGCGTTCAATTAATACCTCTGCCGCTTTTTTGCCAATACTCCAGGCAGTTTCCGTCGGAATGGCGCGAATATCTACCGAATAAAAATTACGCCCCGTTGGTAATACTTCAGGACGACCCCGCGTTGGCGCACCGGATGCACCGCTAGGAATGTAGCCGCCATCAAGTCCATGCAATAGGTTGAGAATTTCTCGGTCGGTTTGTTGCAAAGCTGGGATTAAGCAGAGTTTTACCCAATCCATCAGAGGATTAGTTGTTTCGACATTGGCGATCGCCCTTGGCGCTACCCCCTGGGTAATCGCATTCTCCACCAAACTTGCAGCATATTCTTCAATAACTTCTACCGCATCCCCCACTGTCCGACAAGAATAGTTATTATCTGTTAGGATTTGCTGACTAATCGCTGACAATGGAAGTCCTAAATCTGTAGTTAGAGGGGCAAAATCTAAACCCCAATCTTCCGCGATTGCCGAAGTTAAACCAATTCGTCCGTTACTAGGTTGACGAGAAATCGCAACTATCAAGTCTATTAACTGTACTCCTTGGGGACATTGCCCAAAAATATGTAAACCATCCCGAATTTGCGCTTCTTTGAGTTCGCACAAATAGCTATTGAGATAGTTCAAAATTGAGGATATTTCTGTAGAAGTATCTACAGCTAAGTTTTCTTGGGTAACTAATTGCATAATGCGATCGCGTAAAATCGGAACTCGCACCGGATCTAAACCTTGCGCCTCGTAATATTCATCAACCAAGCCCTCCAATTGCTGCAAACCCCCATAAAGTTCGGCGCGAGTCATAGGCGGCGTGAGATGGTCTAAAATTACTGCCTGGGCGCGTCGTTTAGCCTGCGAACCTTCCCCCGGATCGTTGACAATAAAGGGGTAAAAATGCGGCATCGCTCCAAAAGCAACTTCTGGATAACACTCGTTAGATAAAGCTACACTTTTACCAGGCAACCATTCTAAATTGCCATGTTTACCCACATGAACGATCGCATTAGCGCCAAAAACTTCTCGCACCCAATAGTAAAAAGCTAGATAATCGTGGGTAGGCTCCAAATCTGGCGCGTGATAATTTAAACTAGGATCTTTGTCGTATCCTCTTGATGGTTGAATACCTACAAATACATTACCTAACTGCACCCCAGCAATTGTAAAACTTTCTTTTACGTCACCCCAGCGATCGCAAATTCCCTTTTTTACTGCTTCTGGCAAACTTGCAAAATACTCCTCATACTCTGCGCCATCTAAAGATTGTCTAACTTCTCTCAACTCCCTTCCTTCAGGATCGTTAGTTACTCCAGACACCAATAGTTGCATTAATTCGTCGCTACTGGTGGGTAAATCTTCCACTCCGTAACCCGCCGTTTGCAAAGCTTTCAAAATTTCTATGCAACTAGCGGGAGTATCCAAACCTACACCATTAGCTAACCTACCATCGCGGTTAGGATAATTTGCTAAAATCAGCGCAATTCGTCGCTCTTGAGGTGCGGAGTTACGCAGACATACCCATTTTGCAGCTAAATCTGCAACAAAATCAATGCGATCGCGTCTAGGTTGATAAACAACTACATCTGTTTCTAAGTCTGGGTTTTGCGCTTCTATTCCTTTAAAAGAAATTGCTCTAGTAATAATTCTGCCATCCACTTCTGGTAAAGCGACATTCATTGCTAAATCGCGGGGTGAAAGTCCTTGCAACTGCGATTCCCAACTTTCTGCTGTACCGCTACTAAAAATTGCCTGCAATACTGGAATATCCAGCTTTTCCCATAAATCTAGTTGCGGCGTTTCCGTTTCCAACCGCGCCAAAGAAAAGCTAGTTGTATTGAGAAGTAAATTAACTCCTTGTAAATAATCTAATAACTCTCCTTGTACTTCCAAGTCGCGCAAAGAAGATACAAATATGGGGATTGCTTGTAAATT
>JACCVJ010000276.1 GCA_013698215.1 Tatlockia sp.
TCCTCTATTAGCGTTTGTAATATTTTTTTAGACTGGGAAATGCACCCCTGGCTTACTCCGACAATTTGAGCGATCGCAGTTTGAATAATCTTCTGCCCAGGGTCTCGCAATTGCCGAAGTGCGCCCCGAATCGCCAATTTTACCTGCTCTATTGTAGTGGGAGCTTCCTCTTGAACTACTTGGGGAAATGGATCAGTAAAATATGGATCACGAAAACCTTTATATAGATCTATAGGGTTTTCGTGATCCATTTGTTCGCAGTTTGATACAGTTTTTTCGTGATCCATTTGTTCGCAGTTTGATACAGTTTCTTCGCGCGAAGCTCCAGCATCTCGTAAGAGCCAACGGTCGAAAACTTCTCCCCTGTCGTCAGGACAGATAAAGTTATAAATCCTCACTCTTTCTCGCTTGCCCTGGCTATCGATTCCTTTCTCGATAAACTGAGTTTCCCCTTTCGGGGGTTGGCTAAGTTTAAATCCCACGGTCTGGTTAAGAAGTTCTTGAACGATCGCCATAGGTGAATTGTTAGCTCGGACTGCGACCCCCAAAAACAGTTTGATATCTTTGGCGCAAATTAAAGCTTTTTCAAAAATCTGCTGCACTTCTAGGCTGTCAGCAGTCCAGTCAACGCCAGGGGTTAAAAGCTTGTCTACCCCCAAAGCTTCTAGCGCCTTGACCTTATTCGATAATAAAACTCGATTAGTATCAGGAATCCACGATCGCCCATCAACAGAGATGTCTGCAAACTTTTTCCCATCGCGGTTACTTAAATATTGTTTGCCAACAGTTAAGTAGTAGTGCAGTCTAACTTTTGGATACCAGCCGTCCGCATCCTTGAGAACGAGGTCAGCAGTCGGTTGGATTAGATAACGCGCTTTAATCTCATAATTAGCCTCCGAATGGCGTTCCTCTAAGGTCTTAGTTTTTTTTGCTTTTAGCGTTTCATATTCAGATCGAGAATCGGGGGGCAACGCGTATTCTATTTTCTCAGCTTCTTCTTTGGCGAGTTCGTCTCTAGATTCGCCCATTGTTTCAGACAGCGCTTTTTGATCTTCCTTGTCAAGGTCAGAATCTACCTCTATAATTTGGCAACCATTCGCTTCCAAATCTGCCAGAATAGTTTTTCGGTATTGATGGAAGCCAGCATTATGACGACAAGCCATCTTTAACCAAGTTTCCACCGCGATCGCATTACTTTCAACGCTGCCAGACTCATCGACCGTAACTCCAGCATTTAGTAAGGAGTTGAAATTAGCTTGAGCCTTTTTGAGTTCGCCGCTACGCAGTGCCGCCGGGGACACCGCCCCATTGCCGATAAAACTTGTGGGTAAACCCCTTTCCGGCAGACAGATATGACGAGGGACTTTAGTATCTCGTACCCTTGCCAAAAATTGGCGGGCATTATTCGTCGGAATAAGTCCAGGAATAAAGCTCCACACTCCCGCAAAGTGATTATCGAGGTCGATAGAAACGCCGCTCTCAAGCACGGGACTAGAGATGATTACATCCCATTGAGATAAAACTTCGTTTAGATTGTCAACGCACCTATAGGCAGGGTGGTGGGGGTCTGATACTGTATGACTATCAACAACGAGAATTTTTTTGTCAGGAAATTGTTTTCTCAAAGCTTTCTGGAGGTTTTGAGTTCCCCATTTGCTTTTAGCTGTTTGACCTCCAGTGAAAACAATATGCTTACCGCCATCGGCTATCTTCTCAGCTAAACTTGAATACAAATCCACAGAAGCTTGATAGATAAAAAACTCTGTCCCGGCTTCGCTCCTGTAATCACCCAAAATTACATAGGGCTGTAAGTCACTCCGCCCTGCCATACCTTTAACAAAGTCAATACTTTGATTGCTTAGGTCGGCATCCGCCAGGATAACCCGCCCCTGGGAATTAGGATCGAGCGCCCCAGTAAGTAATGCTTCAAGTTCACACAGGATAGATAGGCGGTTTTTGATGCAAGTAGAGCTATTAAGCGTGTGCCACAATACCGACTCGCATTCGTCAAGGATAATTAAAGCGTCGCCCCAACTATCCCCTTTAAAACTAACTTCACTTTGAGGGTGAGCAGAATCGACACACAAGGCAAACCCGTAAAGTTTTCCTTCTGGTGTAGCGCCAAGTTCAGTTTTGTAGGGCAATTTAAACCGCCGCGCCAGTTCTCGACCTAACTGCTCTCTATAAGTAAGAACAATTACAGGCTGCCCTTTTTTGTAGGCTTCCTCACACAAGGCAGAAATCGCCGCCGTCTTGCCCGAACCCTTAGGCGCTTTAAACATAACCAACTTAGCATCGTCAGGGACGCTGACATTTCCTAAATACTTGGTCGAAATGACTATATTAGGTTCATAGCTTAGTTGCTTTAATAAGCTGGTCTGCCATAAGACTAAAGGCAGGGCAGAGTCGGAAAGCTTTTCAAATGCCTCCTCGCCCCGCGCCAGGATAAAGTCATCAACGCCCTTTTCTAGACCAGGGAGACCGATGATTTTAACGTCACATCCTTCAGCTTGAAATAGCCGACCTAATTGGCTAGTGGCAATATTGACATTGCGGATAGTTGAAGGTTTGAGGTCACGGTCATAGCAGATATAAATGGGTCGCTCTTTTTGGGCGATTACTTTTAAATCTGGGATTAGGTGAGGGGCGATTTTGCTGCCTTGGGCATCTTTGCTGCGGTAGCCGCCATAAATTCCAGGTAGGGCGATCGCAACGCATCCGCTAGAAAGCAAACAGGCTGCTTTTTTTGCCCCCTCAGCGATAGTTATGGGTACTTTTGGGTTATTTAGCACCCATGCCCAAAATCCCAGCGCCTCGCCATTGCTACTGATGATAATGTTCTCTGGCAGGGCTAATTTGTAGCGTTTAGCAATTTTCTTCCAAATTGAAAGCGGGACTCGGAGGAAAAATGTTCGCGTCCCAATCTGGGCAGGGTGTTCATATTTAATAAATTTCCCTGGCTTTCGATAATCTTCTTTAGGGCGATCAGGCTTAAGACATCCCCACTCCATCTCCTGCCCGCCCATCAGGGGATCAGCACCGTTGCAGACCCAGCCGCCAGCTTTGCAGTGAGCGTATCGGTCTAAATACTTTGAAGCCAGCCGACCAGTATTAGTACGTTCTATTTTTTCTGAGTAGCAAAGGTAGTCATAAATGGCTGAACCCTCAATGCTTTGGAAGTTTAACCGGGCGATGTCTGGGTCAATGCAGCTATTACGTAATTCGTTTTGATGTCTTAGGGTAAGCATTAATATTCACCCCCAACCGTCTCAAACTCTTGCTGGACATACCACAGCCACAGGTCAATCTGCCTGCTAGCGTCGCTCGTCCAAGCCTCGTCGAGTAATTTATCTAAATGTGGAGGCAGCGCGGGGCTTTTTATCGGTGCAGTGTATTGTAATGAGGCAGAGTTTCGCAGTACAATTCTATTAAGATTTTTTGTCTGCGTCTCTGCCCCCATTGCTCTTGGGGGCTTTGGCATTTTTGGACTCCTGTTTTGTATATCAGGTAGTCTGCCTACTTATTTTTTTCGTGAATGCTGCTAAGTTGAAAGTGTGTTTTGTTTGGTAGTGAAAGCGGTTTAATGAGACAGAGCGAGGTGGAGCGGTTTCTTAGCAGTAGAGCAAGCAGACTTAGCTGCAGTCATTCACGAAGTCAATTTAAGTAAGCGGACTACCAATTTTCTTAATCCTGTTTAATTGAATTATTCGACACTGTGCGCGATCGCGTAGGCTCGGATGCTTTGGCAGCGTCCTTAGCTTTTTGTCGGCGCGATCGCCTTGGCTCAAGTCGGGGCTGTTTTGGTTTTGGGGTGCTTTTATCGAGCGCTTGGATTTGGTCTAGGAAGTTGAGCATTTTAATCAGCTATGTCTTTGCTGTGTTTCTTCTAGTAGATTGCCAAAAACACCCCCTGCCTGCATAGTGCGAAAACTGTTAAGATTTGTAATCATTTTTCCAGTTGGGCTGAATCCCAGCGAATTTAACTCCATCAATCCAAGTAGCACTTGCTTCGCCTTGAGATGACCTAAGCTCTGGGCGCTTTGCTTCCTGAATCTGACGGGAAGCGATCGCGTTCATAATTGTGCGATGTGTATCGACCTTTGTTTTGATGAAGCGATCGGATACCAATGATTCCGCAACTGCAATTAAACGGGTTAACCATTCATTACCTCCAGAATGGGTAACTGAAAGATTAGTTAATAAATTTCGCTCCTTGCACGATAAGGTTCCGTTAAGATTTTTTTTCCCAAGTTCGGCAATTACTCGGTAATCTTGGGCTTTAGCAACGTAGCGCTCTTTTAGAATATTGGCGAACTCCCCATCTACGTCAGTGCGAATGATTTCTTCCATCAAAAGCCGATAAGGTTTAAAGGGAAATCCCCATCCCTGATAAATAAATTGGGTTTTAAGCAAACGTTGTTTAAATACTATTAATTCCCATAAATTACGATACAAGTCACTACTTAAGAGCATCGTATTGTAGCAACGCAAACTGATTTCACCAGAGTCAATCATTGGTTGTAGAGGATTATCGGGAACACTTCCATAGCCCGCAATAAATAACTTGGCTAACAGAATGCAAAAGTCTTTAGCCATCACCCAAACAATTAACTGGTCTAAAGTTTTCAACTCCTGAATAAAATTGCAGGAAGGCAGCTCCGATATAAATCGTGCTAGCTTCATCTTTTCCGAGAAACTAGGCGAATTATCCCCTACAGGCTCCCAACCTACCCAACCCTGAAATTTAATTTTGTTGCCTATAATTCGCTCTGGATTAAGCCCTCCAACAATACGGCATCGATCAGAAACCAAGTTTACAGCATTGCAATTTTCTACGTCTGCCCATACGGAAAACCTTTCAAAACGATCGCCAACTTTTCCAGCATCAACATAAAATTGATTCTCGCAATCAGGCAGTTCTTCAGATGCAGAATTGCTCAAACTGCTAATGGTAGTTAGGAAGTTTTTATTTTTTGTTTTACCCATTTTTCTTAGTTATCAAAAAATTTGCTTATTTAACTAAAAGGGGCGATCATATTAAATTGATCGCCCTCCAAATTAATCCGCTAAAAGTAGCTGTGGTTCGCCACCAGGTAAAATAGGAGCTAAATTATAGCGGCTAAGTCCGCCCAAGACTTCCCCAGTCTTGAAGTCAGAACTTATTGGATAAAGTGCCGTTGCATCTGGCAGATAAGCGGGGTATTTCTCCCCTATCAACTGCGCTGCTTCAAATAAGGTTAATTCGTCCTTTGTCGCGTCCCGACTAGAAATAGTCGGTGGCTTAATCGTGCTATTAAACTGAGTGCTTATCGACCTATCAAAAACCATCCGAATTATCTGCTTCTGGCTCCCACCAAATATTGCGGCGGTTTCAACTTCAGCAGCTAATATTGTGAAAAACCTCGCTTCGTAGCCGTAAACCAAAAAGTGAACGAGTAGACCACTAGGCAACCTAGAATCATCACTTTTTGCGATTACCGCCGATATAAAAGCATACTGCTGATTTTCTTTAACTTTGCCAATGCGCCCATGTAAATCTGTATCACAAGCAGCGATCGCAAACTCTAAGTATTTACCGCGTCCGTAAGTATTTACGCTTTCAATGTTACCCGGTTCAATATTGCCGATTGAAAAGTAGCCTACTTGTTTGTTAACTCGCAGTAAGTAGGGAGTTTCAGGCATTCCGATAATGGCTTTGTTGTGTGTAAATTGCATAGCTTTATTTGTGTGTTTTGTGGGTGTTTAAAGAGTTGAATAATACCTATATAATTAATATTTATCTCTAATTGTATAGGCGTTATCTATTGTTAGAAAGGCGTGTCAACTACTACGCGATCGCAAGCGTAACTATTGCTATTTCTAGGAATAGATTTAAGGCTACAAATACCATTATTTAAGTGTTGGCATTGATGGCAAACTAAGGGAAATTTTTCAATCTCTTGATTAATTACTGGGAGCATTACCTCACGTCTGGGATAATCGCGCATTCCCTGAACGTAGCCCTGGATGTAAGGAACTTCAGCCATTACTGGAAGCCGACCGTCCGCCGCATCACCAATGCCTGATAGGTAGATTGCCTCGATTGCCTCGTATTGAGCTTCGATGCGCTGCTGGTCTTGCTGAAGTGCTGCTGTGTATGTCATTATTTAAGTACCTCGCTATTGGGGTGGGCGGTGTAGCGCTCAGGGGTTCAATCTGTTGCTGCACTGCTTTAATAAACTATCTTAATTGTACAACATAGTACTAGGCTATACAAGCTTATTTTATTTCTTAATAATTGATTTATATAATTTTGCAGGACAAACGTAATGCCAAACTACAAAGGAAATCCAGATTTCGGTACTAAATACCGATTTGATAACGGTAGAGATA
>JACCVJ010000292.1 GCA_013698215.1 Tatlockia sp.
TCGTCGCCCCAAAAAACATGAATTTTATCCCAAGGTAACGGCTGCTTAGAAATCGCTTCGTAGAGGGGTTTGGGCGTACTTCCCCCGGCTAGAGCGATCGCGCACATTCCTCGCTCGGCAATAGCTGTATCAATGCGATCAAGAACAATTGCTAAACTGCGCTCAATTAGCGATTCTAAACTTGGTAAGACTTCAACTATTTTTTCCATTTCTTGCTCATCTACTCTTATCATTTAGCAAGACCTACCGAAGTTACCACATTTTCTATTAGTTTACTCGTAGTTACAATAGCAAAAATTTCCAATTTATCAATACTTTGCTTCCTAATGCAGCCGCCCACAATCATCAACAAACGCTTAATAATTTTTACTCGTTATCCAGAGCCAGGAATTACCAAAACTCGTATGATTCCTGCTTTAGGCGCTGTAGGTGCGGCAAAACTTCAGCGTCAAATGACTGAGTACGTTTTAGCTCAAGCCCAACTATTGTCGAGTATTGATGACGTTTATATAGAAGTACGTTTTGCTGGTGGCGACAAACAGTTGATGCAAGCTTGGTTAGGAAACGATCTTGAGTGTATAGCGCAAGGAGAAGGGGATTTAGGTCAAAAAATGGCAAATTCCCTCCTATCTGCCTTTCAAAACCAAACAAAATTAGTAGTAATTATTGGTAGCGATTGCCCAGGATTAACGCCTGCATTGATCGCAAGAGCCTTTCAACAATTGCATTTAGGTAGCGATTTAGTCCTCGGTTCGGCAATAGACGGGGGTTATTATTTAATTGGTTTGAGTAGATTTATCCCAGAGTTATTTGCAGGAATTAGTTGGGGAAGCGATCGCGTATTTTCCCAAACCGTAGAAGCCGCCCAAAGTCTTAATTTAACCACTGCTTATTTACCACCTTTAGCCGACGTAGATCGCCCGGAAGATTTGCCGATATGGGAACAAACACAGAAAGAATGTTAACTTCCTGGATGGGTTTTCTACGGTACGATAGAACCGCTCAGTCATACGCTAGTTATCCTCATGTCGGCAACCTTAATTACGGTCGAAACTACTACGCAGCTTACAGACGATCTGATTATTCAGCCCCCCGCGTCGGGAATAGCTTTACAAGGTCAAATTGAAGTCCCTGGCGATAAATCCATCTCTCACCGGGCTTTAATGTTAGGAGCGATTTCCCAAGGTGAAACCCAAATTCAAGGTTTGCTTTTAGGCGAAGATCCCCGTAGTACCGCCGAATGCTTCCGGGCGATGGGTGCAGAGATTTCTGACTTAAATACCCAAATGGTGAGCGTTAAAGGGATTGGTTTAGGGCAACTCAAAGAGCCAGTAGATATCTTAAATGCGGGTAATTCTGGTACTACTTTAAGACTCATGCTAGGGCTACTAGCATCGCACCCAGGGCGGCTATTTACGGTTACAGGAGATAGTTCTTTGCGATCGCGTCCCATGTCTCGTGTAGTGAAGCCTTTGCAGCAAATGGGCGCTCATATTTGGGGACGCTCTAACGGAACTTTAGCGCCTTTAGCCGTCCAAGGACAAACCCTAAAACCTATTCATTATCAATCCCCCATTGCTTCGGCTCAAGTTAAGTCTTGCATTCTTTTAGCAGGATTAATGACCGAGGGACAAACAACAATAACTGAGCCTTCAGTGTCACGAGATCACAGCGAACGAATGTTGCAAGCTTTTGGGGCGCAACTTACCACCGATCCTGATAGTAAAAGCGTGACAATAACAGGTGGTGCGACTCTACAAGGACAAAAAGTAATTGTTCCTGGTGATATTAGTTCGGCGGCTTTTTGGTTAGTAGCAGGTTCAATTGTCCCTGGTTCGGAAATAGTAATTGAAAATGTTGGCGTTAATCCGACTCGCACCGGGGTTTTAGATGCTTTAGAAATGATGGGTGCAGATATCTCCCTCGAAAATCAGCGCGTGGTAGCTGGAGAACCTGTAGCCGATATCCGAGTAAGAGCAAGCTCTTTACATGGTTGTACAATTTCTGGGGACTTAATTCCTAGGTTAATTGATGAAATTCCGGTACTTGCGGTAGCCGCCATTTTTGCATCGGGAACGACGATTATTAAGGATGCGGAAGAATTAAGGGTAAAAGAAAGCGATCGCATTACAGTAATGGCAAATCAGTTAAATAAAATGGGGGCAAAAATTACCGAATTAACCGACGGGATGGAAATTACTGGCGGTACTCCTTTAACTGGTACAGAGGTTGAAAGTCATAGCGATCATCGTATTACTATGAGTTTAGCTATAGCCGCTCTCAATGCTCAAGGCAAAACTACTATTCACGGTGCGGAGTCAGCTTCAATTTCTTACCCTACTTTTGTTGCTACTCTCAAACAAGTCTGCGGAACTAACTAAAAAATGGATGTAATACCAGCAATTGATTTACTCAACGGTGCGTGCGTGCGGTTGTATCAGGGAGATTATGCGCGATCGCAACTTTTCAACGACAACCCCGTAGAAGTGGCTTTGCAGTGGGCAAAACAAGGCGCTACATTACTGCATCTTGTAGACTTAGATGGCGCAAAAACAGGGCAAGTAGTCAACCATCAAGTGATCGCTCAAATTGTCCAAGCTTTACCGATACAAGTTCAAGTAGGCGGGGGTTTGCGCGATTTTGCCAGTGTCGAGCAATTATTAAATTTGGGCGTACATAGAGTAATTTTGGGTACTGTAGCAGTAGAAAACCCAAAACTTGTAGCTGATTTATGCCAAGCCTTTCCAGCGCAAATTGTTGTGGGGATAGATGCGCGTAATGGTAAAGTTGCAACTCGTGGCTGGTTAGAAACTTCCGAAGTCTTAGCTACTGATTTAGCCCAGCAGATGCAAGAATCAGGAGCAGCAACCATTATTTATACAGATATTCACCGCGATGGTACGTTGCAAGGCCCAAACTTAGAAGCATTAAGGGAACTAGCTTCCGCTATCACTATTCCTATTATTGCTTCTGGTGGCGTTAGCTCTATTACTGACCTTTTAAGCTTACTAGCCCTAGAACCCTCCGGTGTAAGTGGAGTAATTGTTGGTCGTGCCTTATATACTGGCGATATTGAGCTTACAGACGCAATTAGAGCAATTTCCCAAGGACGTTGGCAAGATGTCCCGCCAGACATTGATTCTTCAGCTTGGGTGTAAACTTTGTTAAGCCTCCCTGGTTGGGTTCGAACCAACGACTCTCCGCTTAGAAGGCGGATGCTCTATCCACTGAGCTACAAGGAGATGAATTGCTACTATACCAAATAAATAGAACATTTGTTGCTAAAAGTTGGTATTTTGATTTGTGCGATCGCAATAAACGTTACTTTTGGTAGCAAAGTTTCCTATTCCAACGACACTTTTAGAGAATGGTTTAAAAGTCTCTGCATTAATGTCACATCCCTAGGTTTCTCTTAAAAAGGTGACTAATCCATATCTTCCCGCCTTTATTAAGGGGAGTCAAAAAGCGGTGTAGCTCTCTCTTACAAACTTTTGTGGAAGGAGACCTTCACGCGCGTAGTTTGCGCTGCTTCCCGCTTTATTGACGTGGGTTAGGGGGGATCTCCGTACTACTTATTTTTCACCTGAGTTTTTGCCTGCTCTATAGCAATTTCTTTAACAGCTTGATAAGAATTAATATTTGCTGCTCCTTCAATAGCTTTTACTGCTAAGTCTTGAACTTGTTTAAGTGCTGACTCAAGCTGTTTTGCTAATCCTTGAATCCGCGCTTCTTGATTTTGGATAGTTTGTGCTAGAGAGTCTAGTCTTTGCTCATAAAAACGCTTTTGCCCTTCCACATCTTTAGCATACAAGTCTGTTTTAATCTTCGCTTGATAATAAGCGATTCCTTTGCCTTCTTCGGTTGCTCTTTTAATTGCTAAT
>JACCVJ010000296.1 GCA_013698215.1 Tatlockia sp.
GGAATCCCTTGCCTGGATTGAGATTGAACCATTTAAACTCCTATCGACTGTCAAACTTATAAGACTAAAGTCTTTTTGGCTTGATCGATGGAAAGGCAAGTATCTAAAGGCTTTTAGACAAATTAACCCACTAGGGAAAACCCGCAACCAGTTGATAGAAAATAAAAACTGACTCCAGTCAATTAATTTCAAACCTTAACAAATCTAACCAATCTAATGTCTAACAATATTTTGAACGAGCCTAATGAGCCACCTAATGAAATAATAGGTGAGCCACAAGATGCCCAGGTGGATATCGCAATTGATCAAACCGAAGATTTTGATAGCCCCGCCCAGGATGTTGGCAGTCCAACTGAAGCAGAAAACAGCCCCACTGTCGATTTAGATGAGTTGTGAGTAGTTTTTCTCGCCCAAGAACTTGGGCGCGGAGGTAATCGCCTCAATTGGACTAAGCTAATAGACATTTAATTTGCAATAGTTTTATTACCTTTGTTTTGAATGTTTCTATTCCAGTTAATTACTAACTCTCCCTGATTGAGTAATTTCTCTAAAATTTCTTGAAATTGATTAATGGACTCAAATAACCGATGAGCAATAAACTCTTTACAGGAATGCCATACTAATTCAATTAAATTAAAATCTGGACTATAAGCTGGCAAGAAACAAAGCTGTATATTCGGTAGTGCCTTGCTTTATTTTATCAATAATATCTTGACGCTTATGGTAACTGGCATTATCTAAAATTACCAGAACTCTCGGAACTATTCGTTCATAAAGCTCCGATTTATTGCCTTGTTTAACCCATTCAGTGCTAAGGAAGTTATTCAGCTTTTCCAAAGACTCAAAAAAACTCTCCCCATTACCTTTATCAATAAAAAAGCTTAAGCTGAGTCTGTCATGATAACGTAGTCCACCCATCACATTTATTCGACCTCGGCTGCGAGTACCTCTCACTTTTTGCCTCGAACCTCGGCGTGTCCAACATTTGCGTCGTATTACTCTTAAACTGAACCCAGTCTCGTCCCAAAACCAGACCTGGAATATTTCTGGCGCTACAACTCCAGCTTTTAAATAAGTTTCTAATTTCTCCCTAAATACCAATCGCTCTTGTGGGTTTTGCTTAGACTCTAAGCTGTATTTTGCCCAAATGTAAACGTACTTTTTTTTTGCAATATTCGACTAATTTGTTTACTGCTCAACTTAATTTTTGTCTGTTGCTCCAGATAAGTCGATAATCTTTCCCCTGTCCATCTGCCAAATTCATAACCTAATTCTATTGGCGGTTTTTCAACGGTTTCTAGTAATAGTTTAATATATTGCTCTGTAGCTTTTCGGTAGTTACCTTGCTGTCTTTTATCTTTTAAGCTATCTAAGTTATCCGGGTCGCCATGCACGCACCAGTGCGCTACCGTTCGATATCCACAACCAATGAAATTAGCAATCTCTTCATAGGTCTTCCCATCATTTTGAAGTAACAGAATCAGGGCGTGTTCTCTCAATCTTGGAGAATCGTTAGAGCGCACTAAGATTTGCAATCTCTCCTTCTGTTCAAGATTTATAAATCCTTTCGCAGGCATTGCTCCCTCCACCCTTGTTTTTAAATTTCTATTTTATGCTTTTTATATGTCTATCAGCTTACTTGAGCTATTTCCCTTTAGCACCAGGTTCTCGCTCCCAATTCTCTCCTCGGCGTTCTAGTGTAATGGTTTTTAATCGCCTATAGCGAACGGGGCTAGTTGCCTCCGGTATCCGCTCCCATCCCAAATCAATAAGTTTCCCGCTTTCTTCCCAAATTCGGATCGCTTCGTGGCTGACGTTAAATACTTTGCCCAGTTCTTTGCAGGTTAACGTTTCCTCGTCGAGTTTTGGTGCTGTAGCTGGCTGCTTGAGAGATTCCCCCTTCTCTCTCAGGCGCTCAATTCCCCCAATAATTCCTTTTGCAACGTGATCGCACACTCAGTTTTTAAGCTTGCACTGGGTAATATTTATCTCCTCGAAGCTCCCAAGCCAGTCCATCGGGGTCTAGCTCCTTGCTCCAAGCGGCAAACATATCAGCGCCTTTCTTTTTCTTCCTACCGATAGTTGGATGGGCAACCCCTAAGTGATTGGCTAATCCTCGCGCACTCAATCCAGCATCACCTGATTCTATGTTTTGCAGCAATTCTTGCGTTGGCTCATTTTGTCTCGCATTGGGGGAACGAGGAAGGCTCTGAAGTTTCTGGCGTGTTCTCTGCCCGATAGATTCCGCTTCGTCTATCCGACGTTCGACTCCCCCAACATTGTCGCTATATGCTCCTGTAAACATTCTTGTAGACGCTTGTCTACAACCAGTAACGCGACTTTTTCCATCCGCTCCTCTAAACTGTCTACATCTGTATACGTATTTGTAGACAGTCCTAATATATCCCTCAGCAAGCGTTGAGCGATCGCGTTTGTACCTTCATCATGCGCCAGTGCGCGCTGCCTTAGAAGGTCGATTTCTTGCTCCGTGAAGCGGAAGGAAATAACTTGAGTAACCATAACCTTGATTGTTTGTGTAGACAGTATGTTTACTAATTGTAGACTAATTGTAGACTAACTGTATACGGGATGTTTACAGTGTAGACAATCAGTCTACAATTTGTTTACTAGCTGTATACAAGAAACTATAAGGACTCATAATAAAGGCGATCGCTCAGTGCAAGAGTCTGGCAGCGCAAAAAAGAAAACCCCCAAGCAGCTAACAAGCTTGAGGGCGATTGTCCACCAAAGGTTTTGTCTCCACCGCAATGATGGTTTACACAACTTATATTAACGGGCGATTTAGAATGGAAGCTGTTTGAGGATGTGATGACAAAGGTTGGAGAAAAGCGGGAACGGGGAATGCCCCATGCGCCTTTCCGTCATGTACTGAACACCTTAATGTATGTATGAACCTATCCCACTAACAAAATTCTGTTAATCCAAATGTGAATTGTTGCCAGAGAAACAAAAGCATTGAAACAGGCAGAAATTCTCTCCCATCGAACAACGAGCCTACGGTATTTCCGTTGAAACCATGCG
>JACCVJ010000202.1 GCA_013698215.1 Tatlockia sp.
TAGTCCTGTATAGTATTCTCTCCCAAAACTTGTAGGCATTGGCATTCCATCTTCATAAGATAAAACGTGCAGCAGCATCATACTCGCCCCTGTACTTTTAGCTAAATCGAGAGCTTTATCGAAAATAGTCTTACCCATTGGAGAGGAGTCAATAGCCACTAAAATTTTTGCAAACATAATAAAGTTTCTCCCAATTATTTTAAGTGAGGTTTTCTTTTCTTATTGTTTTGTAATCCTACAATTTTCTAGTTTTTACTTAAAAATATGTTGCTTTACTCAAGGCTATAAAAAGCTGATAACTTTGTAAAATTCGCCTAGTAAATGTAGGAAAATCTGACCATCATTAATACTAATCCTACTAACATACAAACCCAAATTATTAACGAACCCCAGCTAACAGACTGACCTAACCACGGGGGCTGTGTATTCTTACTCACCTTTTTGAGGATAGCCATTTGTCTTCCTCCATATCTATACGTTCTTAATTTTCAATTTAACCTAAAAAAGCTAATTAGCGCGTTATTTGTAATGAAAATTAAACCCAATCAGCAATGAGATTTTAAATTTATATAATTTTTATCTAAAAGCGCTCTTTTAAACGTAGAGTCATTAACTTTTTAAAAAATCGCACCCATACTAACTACAGGTGCGATTTTAATTTAGATATTAAATCAGTAAATAAAGTGATTAAATCTGAAACTTTAATCGGAGTAAAATACATTTTTTGTTGTCAGTATCCTATACGCTGTCGCTACATATATCCAACTGCGTATTTGCTGTATAATTGATGGCTTAATTAAATTTTACGGAAGATTGACTTATTTCACAAACTAGAGGACGTGCCGTTACTACAGGCATTGCATCAGGCAGATTGATCATATCTTCTAGATTTTCCCACGAAGGAGCAAAGGCGGCGATCGCCAAATGACAAGCTTTCCAATCTCCATGAACTGATCCATCTAGCAATTGACACGTACCACCACGTCGTCCTTCTGACTTGTAATAACGGCAATAACGGCAAGTAGATACCAGGGGGTTTGAGGTTTTCATAAAAGATTTACTAACGAACTATCTATACCTTGTATTGTGCCTCTATGAGTAAATAGTCTTTTCTCGATCCAAGCATTACGAGCTAAAGATTGTAGCGATCCCCAGGCTGAATTTACTTCATACTTTCTTTAGATTGTTATGAGATTACATAGGTTTCCAGTAATATTTCGATACAAAGTATCTTTCTAATTATAAATGTAAATTAAATAAAGCGGGGATCAACGCTAAACAATTGCTAATTGCTGAAAAGTCAAATGCAATTTGCTAAAACAATATATTAAGAAAAAGTAAAATTAAGCGGATATCTAGTCAAAATAAGTGGATGAATTTGTCATAGTATTGCTATTTTTCCGTATTTTCTGGGTTGCACCTATGAAAAACCTAGAGTTTTAAAATAAAGAATCAGTAACTTTACGGACGAGGATAAATAGATAACTAGCTAGGAGTATTCCTATAGATATACTTAATAATTTTTTAGCTGCACGCGGCGGTAATTTTTACTTAAAAAGCTTGTCGTCAAGAGTAAGGAATGACGACAAGCTTTTTAAATGAGTAATTGAGATAAATTGTTATTGCTGATATTTAGTAGCCCACTAACTAATAGGCGTGGATCTAGTTTAGGGCAGTGCCAGGGCGATCGCTATTGTTACGGCTAGAATAATTGCGATCTTCAATCGAGTTTTCTATCCCATCAAGACCTACTTCGGCGGCGGTACGATTGAGCATTGATTGCTGACGATTCTTAACGAGGTGATGGTGACGCATCATCAAAGCACGGGCTTGTTCTTGTGTAGACATAATCGGATTCCTCTTTTTCTAGAAGTATGCTGGTGTTTTTTGGTTGTACATCTACTATATCAAATAAATTCTGTAGCATAAACTACCAAACTCAAGATTTAACAAAACTTTACAAGATTTAGAGATTATCAGATCCCTCAACAATTAGATAAACAAAAGATTTAACCTGGTATATAACAGACAAGAGTTTGATGTCTGCCAAACATCTATTAATAAACGTATTTGACGAACTATGTTTGATGCACTAGCTGACCGTTTAGAATCTGCTTGGAAAAAGTTACGAGGTCAAGACAAAATTACCTCTGCAAATATTCAAGAGGCGCTGAGGGAAGTCCGCCGCGCGCTTTTGGAAGCAGACGTTAACTTGGAAGTAGTTAAAGACTTTATTGCTGGGGTGGAAACAAAAGCCCAAGGAGCAGAAGTTGTATCGGGGGTTAGACCCGATCAGCAGTTTATCAAAATTGTTTACGATGAACTGCTAGCAGTCATGGGAGAAACTAACGTTCCGTTAGCAAAAGCCAATACAGCCCCAACAATCGTTTTAATGGCTGGGTTGCAAGGAACAGGTAAAACTACCGCCACCGCTAAGTTAGCGCTTCATCTCAAAAAAATTAATCGTAGTTGCTTATTAGTAGCTACAGATATTTATCGCCCCGCAGCGATCGATCAATTGGTAACTTTGGGTAAGCAAATTCAAGTACCTGTCTTTGAAATGGGTAGCGACGCTGACCCCGTTGAAATTGCTAAACGCGGTGTAGAACACGCTAAAAATCAAGGAGTTGACACTGTAATTATCGATACGGCGGGGCGCTTGCAAATTGATGTAGATATGATGGGAGAACTGGCTCGGATTAAAGCTGCCGTACAGCCTCAAGAAACGCTGCTAGTAGTAGATGCGATGACGGGTCAAGAGGCGGCCAATCTAACGCGCACGTTTCACGAGCAAATCGGAATTACGGGGGCAATTTTAACTAAATTAGACGGCGATAGTCGAGGTGGGGCGGCGCTTTCGGTGCGTCAAGTTTCCGGTCAGCCGATTAAATTTGTGGGGGTAGGGGAAAAAGTAGAGGCATTACAACCATTTTATCCCGATCGCATGGCATCGCGGATTTTGGGCATGGGAGACGTGCTAACCTTGGTCGAAAAAGCCCAAGAAGAAATCGATCTTGCCGATGCGGAGCAAATGCAGCAAAAAATGCTCTCGGCTAAGTTTGACTTTACCGACTTTCTCAAGCAAATGCGGTTATTGAAAAATATGGGTTCGCTGGGGGGGATTATGAAAATGATTCCTGGTATGAATAAGCTCAACTCTGACCAGCTAAAGCAGGGCGAAACCCAGCTAAAACGCTGTGAAGCGATGATTAAATCCATGACAACTCAAGAGCGCAAAGATCCGGATATTCTAGCAAGTTCACCAAGTCGGCGGCGGCGAATTGCTGGCGGGTCGGGTTATAAAGAAAGCGATGTAGCGAAGTTGGTCAGCGATTTTCAAAAAATGCGGACGATGATGCAGCAAATGACTCAGGGCGGCTTCCCAGGGATGCCAGGAATGTTTGGGGGAATGGGAAACCCCGCCGCCGCAAATCGTCCGGCTCAAGCAGGTTGGCGAGGCTACAGCGATCCTGGGGGCAAAAAGAAGAAAAAAGAGAAAAAGAAAAAAGGCTTTGGTACTTTGTAGATAGAGTAGGCGATCGCGCTGGTGATGCGATCGCCTAACCTTAAAGGATATCTAAGTAAATTCCACCTAGTCATTCCTAAACTACGGCAATACAGTTGAACAAGCTCGTTTTAATGTAAAAAAGTGTTGCAGGTTTCAATATTTGTCTACACGATAAATCCTTACATAATGAGGATAAAAATACTGAAATCACCTGTAAACTATGTGTAACAATAGCTGCAAGCTTGAATTTTATATTGCCAATTACTTTGGCAAGACGACAAATAATTAGTCAATCGACATTTGTAATAAAACCCTCAATATTTACGCTTACTCTATTAACTTGCTGACAGTGTTTTGATGTAAAACTTAGAAATTTTCCTTCTAGTTTGCCATGTATCACCAACCGATTTATAACAACAGCCTTCAGCGAAATTATCAATAAAAAAAGCCGACTACTAAATTAGTAGCAGGCTTGATATTTAAAAATTATCAGTCTACTTAATAAGACTCACACCTAAGAGATTCTCCAACCCCTTAAAGAGGAGGATTTAGTCTTAACCCTCTTCTGTCACTTTTGGGAGAGTAAAATATAGAATCTACTATAGATAAGGATTTTGGCAAAATTGCTCTAAATGCAATTAATTGTTAGAACATTAAGCATGAAAGGTATACGTTACAAGCCTTTCCAAGTTTTGATTAATTCTTTCCTTACTCAGAGTGACAGAAGAGGGTTAACTAAGTTCTACTTAATACTTACTTTCGCACCAGCTTCTTCAAGCTGCTTTTTAGCATCTTCCGCAACATCTTTAGTTACAGCTTCCTTAACAGGCTTTGGTGTAGATTCAACTAAGTCTTTAGCTTCTTTCAAGCCCAAACCTGTCAAAGACCGAACTACTTTTAGTATCGAAATCTTCTTATCAGCAGGTACTTCTTCTAAAATTGCATCAAATTCGGTTTGCTCCTCTACAGCTTCGGCGGGAGCCGCAGCGCCGGGGCCTGCCATCATCATCATACCGCCGGAAGGTGCAGCAGCACTAACACCAAAAGCTTCTTCAATTTGCTTAACTAGCTCCGAAGCTTCTAGCAAAGATAGAGTTTTTAGTTGTTCGAGAATTTGATCGGTTGTAGCAGACATTGATTAACTCCTGTAAATTGTAATTGTTTCAAACTATTAGGTTTAAGCGGCAACGTCGGTTTCGGCGCTGTCACCACCACCACTATCTTTTTCAGACAGAGCTTTAAGGCTGCGACCAAGGGAAGCCGGAACTTCATTAATACTGACGGCTAGACCTCTAGCTACACCATTGATAGCGCCAGCAATTTGAGCGATAAGCTGTTCTTTCGATGGCAAATCACCGAGGGCTTTTACGTCTGCTTCTTTAAGCAAACGCCCTTCCATGACACCGCCGCGCAGTTCGGTTTTTTTGCTAACTTTTTGAAATTCCTGGTAAGCTTTAATTGCTCCCGAAATATCTTCTTTTACTAGCAAAAAAGCTGATGGCCCTTTGAGTAATTCGTTCATTGGCTGCCAGTTATCCTGACCGTCAATGGCGATTCCCATCAAGGTATTTTTAGATATCTTGCACACTGTGCCTGTGGGACGCAAGCGCCGCCGCAGGTCAGTAATTTCAGCTACGGTTAGCCCTTGGTAATCGATGGCAAGTATTAGTTGCGCTTCGCTCAAAGTTGCTTTAATTTCCGCAACCATTGCTTGTTTGTCTTTTAGCGTTCTACCCATGTTTATCTCACCTCCTTAAATAAAACATTGCTGCCTTTAGAAAACCAAAAACCCGACAGAATCTGCCGGGTAACGAAGTCATATTTTTGATCCGATGCCAAAAAAGGGCGATCGCATTTACAAATACAAACCTCGGCAGGATATTAAGCGTAATCGCTCCTGCGGTCTTCGGCTTTGGGCTATGAAGTTTTTGCGCTTTTTTTACATTCCGTCGGTTTTCATGTCACGCAAGGCATTAATATCAACTTGAATCGATGGCCCCATTGTTGCTGATACATACATTGTCCGCCAGTAACGCCCCTTGGCTCCTGATGGGCGGTTGCGATCGATGGTTTCTTGCAATGCTTTTAAGTTTAAGAGCATATCTTCGGGAGGAAATGCCGCCTTGCCAAACATAACATGAACTATGCCTGTACGGTCGGCACGAAATTCTAGCTTTCCTGCTTTAAATTCAGAAATTGCCCCGGCAATATCATTTGTTACCGTACCACCTTTTGGCGATGGCATCAAACCGCGCGGCCCTAGCACCCTTCCTAGCTTTGCCACTTGAGGCATGACATCGGGGGTAGCAATTAATAGGTCAAAATCCATCATTCCTTTTTGGATTTCGTCGATTAATTCCTCCGAACCCACTAAATCGGCTCCGGCGTTTTTTGCTTCGGCTACTTTCTCTCCTCTAGTAATCACCGCTACTCTAATAGTTTGTCCCGTACCTTTGGGTAAGGCTACGGTAGTTCGTAGTTGCTGGTCGGTGTACTTGGGGTCAATTCCCAATCGAATATGTGCTTCGGCGGCTTCAGAAAACTTGGCTGTAGCGGTTTCTTTCAATAGCTGGAGAGCTTCTAACGGCTCGTAAGCTTTATCTTCAATTTTTTTGTGCAGTTCAGTCAGTCGGCGGGATAGTTTTTTGGTCATCTTTTTTCCTGGGGTTTATTGCGAAGCTGTGCCTCTCCCCCTAATAAAATTACGCTGGTACTTAGTCTATTCTAGTTTTCGGCGATCGCTACGCCCATGTTTTTCGCTGTTCCAGCGACAATTTTCATTGCTGCTTCAATATCATTAGCATTGAGATCGGGCAGTTTTGTCTGAGCGATTTCTTGTAATTGCGCTTTGGTAATCGAGCCAACGTTTTTTTTATTTGGTTCGTTTGAGCCTTTTTCAATTCCCGCCGCTTTGCGAATCAATACCGATGCTGGGGAAGTTTTGAGAATAAATGTAAAACTCCGGTCTTCAAATACCGATATTTCTACAGGTATTACTGTCCCCGCTTGGTCGGCGGTTTTAGCATTATATTCTTTGCAGAACATCATGATGTTTACGCCGTGTTGACCCAAAGCTGGCCCTACTGGTGGTGCGGGGTTAGCTTTCCCAGCGTTTAACGCCAGTTTGATAATTGCTACTATTTTCTTAGCCATCGGTTTGTCTTAGCCTTGTTTTTCGACTTGATTAAATTCCAATTCTACGGGCGTATCGCGTCCAAAGATCGATAATAACGCCTTTAGCTTGCTTCTTTCAGGACTTACTTCTATAACTTCGCCTTCAAAGTCTTTGAATGGCCCTGATAAAACAATAATTTTATCTCCCGCACCAATGTCAATTTTGACTACTGGTTCTTGTTCGCTGGTTTGTTTGAAGATTCGCTCTACTTCGGCACTACTTAATGGTAAAGGTTTAACGTGACCGCGACCCCTGCCTGTACCCCTTCTTTGCTCGGCTCCGACAAAATTAATTACATGGGATGTATTTTTTATTACCTGCCATGCTTGATCGTAGATTTTCCACTCCCCGGTTTCGGCATCATTCCAGCGTTGTAACTTAATTAGCACGTAGCCAGGAAATACTTTCTCTTTACTATCTAGCCTACTGCCATCTTTGCGGATTTTGATTGCTTGGGTTTGAGGAATTTCTATCTGAACAATTTTATCAGCGACATCTAACGTTTGAGTGCGTTGTTCTAAGTCGGCTTTTACCTTCTTTTCACAGCCAGAAGCAACTTGTACGGCGTACCAACGCGCCGATGAGGGCGTTGAACCTGAGTTTTCTTCGTCTCTGTTTTCTTGGCTCTCTAAATCAGATTCATCTGTTGCATAGTTCATTAGAATACCTTTGCTGCTGCCCAAGAAAATAAGCCATCCACAAGATAAATTATTCCAGCAGATAAAATTACCATTGCTAAAACGGCGACCGATTCGCTAACTAATTGTTGACGACTGGGCCACACGACTTTATCTAATTCTTCTTTCGTGCCTTGAAAAAATTTTGTCAGGCTAAATCCGCTATTTGGTTGAATCTCAGCTTCGTTTTTTTTATTCACGGGTAGCTTTTTGCTCCTGGAAACTTTACACCTATAGCAGTTAATTATATTATTTACTGTCTCTTGGCTGCAAAACTAACCTTGAAACGATTGTCTTACACACAATAATTCTGCCCGACTGCTATTGTTTGGCGATTTCTCGGTGACAATGCTTTCGGACAGAAGTTGCTTCAGCGCGCCCTGGAGGACTTGAACCCCCGACATCAGGTTTTGGAGACCTGCGTTCTACCAACTGAACTAAGAGCGCACAATGTGTTAGAAGGTTACAGCTTTTTATAACTGTAATCATCCAGACTTAATACTATATCACATTGTTGTCGTAAGTAGACGTTGATGGCAACGTCTTTAACTAATAACATTTTTACAAAGCGCGATCAAACCTTTGTTTGATCCGGGTTGCCTTACCAACGCGATCGCGCAGATAGTAGAGTTTAGCACGACGAACTTTACCCCGGCGTAAAATTTTAATGCTTTCAATGCGGGGTGAATGTAGTAAAAATACTCTTTCTACACCGATGCTTTGAAATATTTTCCTCACAGTAATGGTTTCATTGATGCCACCATTACGCATAGCAATTACCACACCTTCGTAAGGCTGAGTACGTTCTTTGCCGCCTTCTTGAATTACTACACCTACCCGTACAGTATCGCCGACATAGATATCGGGTAAGTTCGACTTTAATTGCTCCGCTTCAATAGAGCGGATGATTTCTTGAGCGTTCATGGTCAAATTAAAAAACTCACAAATATCAATTGTAAGTCTATAAAGACAATTGAGTATAGTATGTCAGCACAAAAAAATGCGAAGCCCGTTACCGGGCGCGCTTGCGCTATCGCACCTTCCCATCGATCTAAAAGCTTACTTCGTCAACTAGATGACTTTATAAAAATAGTTGGTATATTAAGATTATTAACGAAGCATTGCAAAAAGTTGCAGTCTTTAGGTTGCGGAAGGATTGGTAATTGTGACAGTACAACTGGCTCAAAGCAAAGAAGCATCAGTATTAATTGCAGAATTTTTCCAAGCATCCGAAGGAAATTGGCGCTCGGAGCGGCGTTATTACACTTTGCCTGATGGCGAGACAAAAGAGATGGTAAGTTTAATTGCTATCGAGTTTTTAGCTCAGGGAGGTGAAAAATTGCAGAAGTTGGCGCAGTTGCACCAATTGAGCGACTTAGAAAGTTTGACTTGTGGAGCGCAAGTTACCTGGAATAGTACCGATTCTGTATCGGGGAAAAAGCAGTCTAAAGGTTCTACACTATTTGGCGTATTGGGAACAGTATTGTACCGCGATCGCGGTTTTGCGACACCTAAGCCTGTAAAAGCTGACTATTATTTTATTAACGACCAAACTATGTGTTTGCGAACTGAATATAACGGTTC
>JACCVJ010000203.1 GCA_013698215.1 Tatlockia sp.
ATTGAATTTCCCAGTATATAAAAAACAATTACCATGAGAGCAGTGAAGTTAGAAAAATCACTAAAAGGGCCAAAAGCGGGAGTAAGAATAACAGAGATAAGAATAATTGAGTAACCAGTAGCCTTAAGAATAGAGCCACTACTAGAAACTCTCCTATAAACCCATCCAAGAACCCAGCCTGTAACTAAAGACACTAAGAGTGAGCTTACATAGCCAAAATCAATAATGAGGTTAGCAGGATAGCCAAACCAACTATATTCAATTGAAGGTAAAGACAATGCAGCACTTGCGGCTATCCTTTGATAGTTTTCTCTAGCAAAAGTAGAAAATCCCCCATCTAATTTTAGTTGAGCGAAAATTCTATGAATAGGAAAAAAGTTTCTCAAACCCCAGGTTCTTAAATCACTAGTCATAGCAACTTTACTAACTAAGCCTCCATGAGCAACGGTAGAACCAGCGTAAATAGAAAGTTCGGCAATAGGATTTACAATTGCCACTGGTTGAGATTGAGCAAATTCATTGAACCATTGTTTGCGTTGCAAATTTGTCGTAGATTCAATGTACTCATAGGGACGATTGTAGTCTGCGGCAACTATTGAAGAACGAACGTTTGTAATTAAACCAACTACAAATAATATTAAAATTATAATGGGTACAGTAAATTTAAAATTTTTTGACCATTTTATTTGAGTAAAATCAATTACACCTTGGTCTTCTAATACTGTGTATATAGCAATAAGTATCGGTAATAGTCCAGTTAAAAAACTTGTTCTTGAATTTATAAAAATGCCACTGAGAGCTAGGAGTATGGCTAACACGGCGATCCGCAAGTATCTTTTTCGTTGACATACTGAATAGGCAGTTATTACGGCGGAACTTAGGCGAACAAAACTGACTTCAATAATTGTTAAAATAAAAGCAGTGATATTCAGTTTTGATTGGATCTGCTCTATTTGTTCGGCTCTATTATCTACTCCACTTTCTAAAGTAATCCCATTTCCTCCTAAAATCAATGTGCTTAATTTTGCTAATAGTAATCCTACCAGTACTACATAAATAACCCATAGCTGCAAATAGCCAATTTTAATATCTTTTACTATTTTGTTATTGCTTTTAGAGCCACCTAAAATAATTCCAATTACGAATGCTAAATTAATTAGCACATACATATAGTAGTAGGAAATATCTAAATTAAACCCGTAAGAATAAGGCCCAAAGGCAAAAACTATAAAAAAGCCACAATTAATTAAGCAGAATATAAACCCTGGATGAAACAAATCACCTTTTAACACCCATTTTCTGAATGTATATAGTAACAGTAGGGCAGATAAGCAACCATTAAATAAAATATGATCTTCCATTAATTGCTCTAATTAATCTAAAATTTGTATTGTTTTATTGTCCAGTAACTATCGGGTGAGTCAAAGTTGGTTTTAATTATTTTGCTGCTTAGATAACCACCAAAAATAGAAGTAACTAATTTACTGGCTAGAGGTATTTTGTTTAACTTCAATCGCAATAATGTTAAATTAAAAGCATCGAGTGAAGGCTTCCAGTTGCAAGAATCACGCATGACGGATAAAGCACTTCTCACTTCAATCATGTACTGCTCGATACTTCTACTTTTTTGATTAACTTGAGAGCGAAAACATCCTAATGGTGAGTCTATAGCATATAGCTCTGTATGGCAAAAGAAATTTGACCATAGAGCAAAATCACCAGCTAGTTTAAACTCCGTAGGTATTTGAGCGCCAGATTTTTGCCATAAACTGCGCCGCCAAAAAGTGGACTCCTGTTGAATAAAAAAGCCTACAGTAGCATATCTGCCATCTAAGAATGCTTGCTTTGAATATCCGGGTAGAGAACCAAATCCCGTACAAAAACTGTCCCAATCACATCCGCCAGGTTGTAAAGTTGTTAGCCATTCAACTTCTGTAAGTTGCGCCATGATACTGGCTACGGTTTTTAGCGTCCAAGGAAAGTGGAGGTCATCGCTATTTAGCCAAGCCATAATTTCACCCGTAGAATGTTGAAATCCTTTGTTAATGGCATCGTATTGTCCGTTATCAGGTTCGCTACACCAATAATGTAAGCGGTCTTGATATTTTTTGATAATTTCTACACTGCCATCTGTGGAGCCACCATCAATAATGATGTATTCAAGATTTGGATAATTTTGGCTTAAAACACTCTCAATTGTAGTTTCAATAAA
>JACCVJ010000311.1 GCA_013698215.1 Tatlockia sp.
TGATGATGGGAAAGGTATAGCGCCCGAATACCACGAAAAAATCTTTGGCATCTTTCAAACTTTAGAAGCCCGCGATCGCACTGAAAATACTGGCATTGGTTTAGCTATTGTCAAAAAGGTTGTCGAAAATCAAGGCGGCAAAATAAAAATAGAGTCAATTGAAGGGAAGGGAGCAAAGTTTAGCTTTAGCTGGAATAAATAACCAAAAAAGAGCAAAATTTCGCCAATAACACCGCAAAAGTTGGCAAAATAACCTTAATTCTACCTGATATATTTTAAATTGCCAAAACCTTAACCTGTCTAATGATTGATTGCTTTTATTACTTTATTCACGATAATAAATAACATAATACTCAAAATATAATGCCAGACCAAATGATGAACATTCTGCTTGTCGAAGATGACGAAGTGGATGTAATGAACGTGCAAAGAGCATTTAAAAAGAACAACATTACAAACCCACTTTTCTTTGCTTCCAATGGACTAGAAGCTTTATCTATACTAAGAGGTAGCAACGCCAAAACAACTATACCCCAAGAAAGAAGAATAATTTTACTCGATTTGAATATGCCAAAAATGAATGGCATAGAATTTTTACGAGTCTTGCGTGCCGACAAGCAATTGCAATCAATTCCGGTAATTGTTTTAACTACATCAAACGAAGATAAAGATAAAGTAGAAGCTTATAAGCTCAATGTAGCTGGATATATTTTAAAACCAGTAACTTTTTCAAGCTTTGTCGAAACTGTAGCAACTATGAATAAATATTGGAGTTTGGTAGAAATACCATAAAGCCAAATAATAACTCCTATAAAAGCAGCGATAATAGCGTCGGGCTAAAAAGCATGGAAGAAACTGTCAAAATACTGGTAGTAGACGACGACGAAGTAGATCGCATGGCGGTAAAGCGATGTCTCTTGGCTGCGGGAGTAGAAATGGAATGGCAAGAAGCCACCGAATGCAGCAGCGCGATCGCCATTCTCAAAGCGCAAACCTTTGATTGTATCTTCCTTGATTACTTGCTTCCTGATGGCAACGGTTTAGAATTAGTCCAGCAACTCCGCGTTTTGGGTATTACTACTCCGATAGTTGTACTCACTGGGCAAGGTGACGAACGAATCGCCGTAGAAGTTATGAAAGCCGGAGCTTTTGACTACTTACCCAAGTCAAGAATTACCCCCGAAAACTTATATCAAATCTTACGTCAAGCTATACGTTTGTACCGTGCGGAGCAAGCCGCAACTGTTGCTAATGAACGACTAAGAGAAAGTGAAGAACGCTATCGTTTAGTATTAGAAGGGGCAAACGATGGGATTTGGGATTGGTATTGTTCTACAAACGAAGTGTATTGCAACGATCGCCTGTTAGACATTATTGGCGAAGAACGGAGTCAATTTAGCCTCACTCCCCATAATGTAATGGCACGAATACACCCCGATGATGGGTCAAAAATTCGTCAAGCCATTACCAATCACTTGCAAAACGGAGCCAAATGCGAAGCTGAGTTTCGGATTTTACATTCGTCGGGAGAATACCGTTACTGCGTCGCTAGAGGAAAAGCCCAACGCGATCGCGCTGGTTGTCCGTTGCGAATGTCAGGAATTATTAGCGACATCACCGAATCGAAGCAACTAGAATTAGCCTTAGAAGCTAGTGAATTGCGCTTTAGACGTTTAGCCGACGCAAATATCATTGGCATTATTGTCACCGCCCAAGGCACAGTAATTGAAGCAAATGCAGCTTTTTTAAGTATGGTGGGCTACAGCACTGAAGACTTGCGCTTGGGTAGATTGCAAGGGCAAACAATTACCCCCAAAGAGTACGAACAAGCCGACAAAAAAGCCGCTACGGAGCTAAAAGCAAAAGGTGTATTTAGTCCCTACGAAAAAGAATACCTTTGCGCTGACAGCCGCCGCGTACCAGTATTGATTGGCGGGGCGTTAGTGCAAGGCGTTGAAGAAACAGCAATTTGCTTTGTAATCGATTTAAGCGATCGCAAACGCTCAGATGCCAAAATTGGCAAGCTCAATCGAGACTTAGTGCGCCGAGTAAGTGAAATGCAGACTTTACTTGATGTAATTCCGCTTGGGATTGCGATCGCCCTTGATCCCCAATGTCTGAATATTAAAGCTAATCCAGCTTTAGCAAAACTCCTCAATATACCAATAAACGCAAATATTTCGTTAAGCGCTCCTGTTGCCCATCGCCCAAGCTACAAAGTTTACAGCCAAGGTAGAGAACTAGAAGCAGAAGAATTACCCATGCAACAAGCTACCGCCAAGGGCATTGAAATAGTTGATAGCGAACTTGACGTAATCGTTGCTGGAGGCAAAGAAAAAATTAAGTTAGTCGCTAATTCTGTACCTTTATTTGACGAACAAGGCAAAACTAGAGGTAGTGTAGCGGTTTTTTGGGATATCACCGAACGCAAGCGCCTTGAAGAACAAGAGCGATTTTTAGCCGAAGCCAGTGCCTTATTAGCCACCTCTTTAGACTACAAAACTACTCTCACCAACCTGGCAATGGCGATCGTTTCTGGTCAAGCCGATTGGTGTACTATAGATGTCCTCGATCAAAATTCGACCCTGCGCCCGGTGGCTTCAACCCATAAAGACGGCGCAAAAATGCCCCAGTTAGCGCAATTGCGGAGTTATCCAGTCAACCTGAGAGCGAAAGTTGGTATATCTCAGGTAATTAAGAACGGTCAATCACAACTATACTCAGAAATTAGCCCAGAAATTAAAAAAGCAATTGCCGATACTGAGCAACAGCAAATCATGGAGAGTTTGGGCTTCAATTCGCTGTTGCGCGTACCCTTGAAAGTGCGCGGGCGGACGGTGGGGGCTATTAGCTTAATGCGCGGAGTCGGACAAAGGCTCTACGATCTAAACGATCTCATATGGGCGGAAGATTTAGCGCGTCGTGCCGCCCTAGCCGTTGATAACGCCCGTCTTTATCAGCAGGCTACCGATATTGGGGAAAATCTGCGCCGAGCAATTATTATTTTAGGCGAACAACAGCAACAATTAAGAGTATTGCAGCGCATCACAAACCTATTAAACCAGCGTTT
>JACCVJ010000322.1 GCA_013698215.1 Tatlockia sp.
AACAAAGCTTTGTGAAACTCTGTGCGGTCAAAATCGGGCCATAAAGTATCGGTAACATAAATTTCCGAGTAAGCCATCTGCCACAATAAAAAATTACTAATCCGCATTTCGCCACTGGTACGAATTACCAAGTCAGGGTCGCAAATTCCCTTCGTGTAGAGGTGACTTGAAAACAATGCCTCATCAATATCTTGGGGTTGAATTTTACCTTGCTGAACTAGAAGCGCGATCGCTCTTGTGGCATCAATAATCTCTTGTCTACCGCCGTAATTGGTTGCTACGGTAAATTGAATATCTTGATTGTGTTGAGTTTCGCTCATTGATCGTTCAATTTCCGCTTGCAGAGAGTGCGGCAGAGCGTCTAATTTGCCGACAAAATGGATCTGGACGTTTTCCTGCATCATTTCCCGCAGTTCTTGACGCAGCACCCTTTGAAACAACGTCATTAAAAAATCTACTTCCTCTAAAGGTCGGCTCCAATTTTCCGTAGAAAAAGCGTAAGCCGTCAGAGCTTTTATGCCCCAATCTTTGCAACAACGCAAGAGGTCTTTGAGCGCATCTACGCCCTTTTTATGCCCCATAAGGCGGGGTAAACCTTTATTTTTAGCCCATCTACCATTTCCATCCATAATTACCGCTACGTGCTTGGGCAAACGTTCTAGCGTTAAGTCTGGGGGCAATTGCTGTAATACACTTGGCGTTTTCATTTTTTCTTCCGAGAAACTGATGATGGTAGATCGAGTAAAAGTGAAAAAAGAAGTTGCCCTCTAGTTTTGATTTGATGCCCCAAACTTCGTAGACTAGGAGCAACCGCTTCTCGTTCCACTACAGGCGAAAATCTCGCTTCCAACAGTTCCTTTAGTTTACTGCTGGTCAGGGGTCTATTTAGTATTCCCCGTTCTGCTAAAGAAATTGAACCTGTTTCTTCTGATACCACCACACAAATACAATTTTCTACCCGCTCGGTAATGCCCATCGCCGCCCGGTGACGGGTTCCTAGCTGACGAGAAGCAGTGCGCTCGGAAAGCGGTAATATTACTCCCGATGCCATAATTCTCGAACCGCGAATCAATGTTGCTCCGTCGTGCAGTAAAGTTTTTGGCTGAAAAATTGTTTGCAATAGTTCCTTAGAAATTTCCGCATTTAGCTTTACTCCTGGAACAGAAAAATAGCGATCGTCAAGGGGACTATCTGTTTCTAACACCAGTAAAGCCCCAATTCGATTTTGCGATAGTTCTTTAACCGCATCAACAATTTCATCAACTACACTATCTGGCTCAGACGTGTTGCTCGTCGCAGGTTGTAACAACTGTTTAAATTCTCCCCGCCCCAACTGTTCCAAAAATCGTCGAAACTCTAATTGAAACACTACTGCCATTGCTACCGCCGAACCAACTACTAACTTTTCTAAGACAAAATTTAATAGTTCTAGGCGCAAAAGTGCGGATAAGCGCTCGGCGAGGATGAGGATAATAAATCCCCGCACCATCCACAAAGTCCGGCGTTCACCGACAATTACCAGCACCATATAGGTGAGCGCCAACACCAAGCCCAAATCGAGAGTTTGAAGCAACAAAGGCTGCGCCCAGCTTAAGTTTGTCAGCCATTGCTTCCATAAATCTCTCATTAGTTGCAAGTTTACCTTTAAGGGTGTTACAGGGAGTATTTCTACTTATTATTAACTGTTCAAGCGTTCTGGTAGTCGGTCTTGTCGGATTAAATCTTGATAAGTTTCTCGCTGCAAGATTAGATTTGCTTCGCCCTGATTAACTAATACGGCTGCCGGACGGGGCAAACGGTTGTAGTTAGATGCCATGCTGTAATTGTAAGCACCCGTTGCCATGACAACGAGAATATCTCCGGGGTTTGTAGTCGGTAAAGTTGCGTTTTTAATGACAATATCGCCAGATTCGCAGTGTTTTCCAGCTACCGTAACTGTTTGAGTTGTAGGCGCAGACATTTTATTAGCAACTACAGCACGATAAACCGATTGGTAAGTAATCGGACGCGGGTTATCGGACATACCTCCATCTACAGCAATATAGGTACGGATTTCGGGAATGACTTTTGATGAGCCGATAGTATAAGCTGTAATGCAAGCAGAACCAACAAGACTGCGTCCCGGTTCGCATAATAATTTAGGTAAAGGCAAGTTTTCCGTTACGCAGGCATCTTTTACACCGTGACAAATAGTTTGTACCCACTCGTCAATACTTGGGGGATCATCAGATTCGGTGTAACGTATACCTAAGCCACCGCCAACATTTAATTCACTAATTTTTAGACTATATTTCGCCGCTTTTTTAATCCACTGCACCATGACCGCACCTAAGTCTTGATGAGGTTGACGTTCAAAAATTTGCGAACCGATATGAGCGTGAAATCCAACAAAATTTAAGCACTCTTGCTGACTTACAAAAGCAAATACTTCGTCTAATTGGTTAGGATCGAAACCAAATTTGCTATCTAAGTGACCCGTGCGGATATATTCATGAGTATGACATTCAATTCCGGGAGTTAGCCGGAGCATGATCCGGGTAGGGGCATTGATAGTTACTAGATTGTGTAATTCTTGCCAATTATCGACCACAATCGTACAGTTAGAGGCGATCGCATAGTTTAATTCTGAGACAGACTTATTATTGCCATGCAGGTAGAGTTTATCAGGTGTAACCCCCGCCGCGATCGCCGTATAGAGTTCGCCCCCAGACACCACATCAATACCCAAACCTTCAGAATGAGCGATCGCGCATATAGCCAAACAACTCCAAGCTTTAGAAGCGTATAATACCTGAGACTGACCAGGATAGTAACGTTCCATTGCTTGTTTGTACTGACGGCAAGCAGTACGCAGAGTTTCTTCGTCTAGGATGTATAGAGGCGAACCAAATTGTTCTACAAGGCTAGGAACATCGCAACCGCCGATTTCTAAAGCATCGCTGTGATTAATTTTGGCTGTAAGCGGTAATAGTTCTTGGTTAGGGGAATTTGTTGGAGTATGATTTGAATTGGGTAGATAACCCAAACCAGAATTTTCACTTTCTACGGGGTGAAACGTGGATACCATAATTTAAAAGATATTCCTGACTGGAATTGATAGATAGGAGTTAGTTGTTAATTCCTAGTGTACTAAGCGCTCGTACCGATAATTCGTGTGAATTTATTAGAACTTAAACCAATTACAACTCAAATGCTCAAGGCAGTAGTAGAACTAGACCAGCTATGCTTTGGCGGTTTGTGGACGATGGAAGGCTACGAACGAGAGATAGATAGCCCCAACGCCGATTTACTCGGTTTATCGCTCCGTGGCTATCCGGTCTTGGTAGGAATGGGGTGTTTGTGGGCAATTGTTGATGAAGCGCACATTACAATTTTGGCAGTGCATCCCTGCTATCAAAGTCAAGGTTTCGGGCAATTTATATTGTTAGCAATGCTTAGTTTGGCACAGAAAAGGGGATTAGAAAGAGCAAGTTTAGAAGTACGGACTTCAAATAAGGGTGCGATCGCACTCTATCAAAAATTTGGCTTCAAAACGGCGGGAATCAGGAAACGGTACTACTCAGATACCGGGGAAGATGCCTTAATTTTGTGGAAAGGAGGCTTACAAGAAGTTGACTTCGTCCAAAATGTAACGGCTTGGCAACAAGAATTGCGATCACGCATTGTGACAACAACAGGCTACCAAGTAAGAGTGCATTAAACAAACTTTGTGAATAACCCGTATCTGTGTGCTTGACCAAAGATTAGCGGATCATTGACAAGCCACTTTTGCAGGGGGTTTGGGGGAGGCAACTCGTCCCCCAATGGGGGGTTTGGGGGGCAGACCCCCCATATCTTGGTTTTTCTTACAGAAAGCAAGTTAATTTGTTGTTATGAAGAGCGATCGCACGCTAATCTTATTTAAGGCATAGGAACTTATACTTATATCAAGCATTTCAAAGCAGCATACTATTACAAAAAAATAAAAATTGTTTTCTAATAGTAGGGAAAACCGTACTGGTTGTAGCTATCATCATAAGACAGCCAGAAATATAGCCTGTGCTAAAATCAGCGTACTGGCAAGACTCAGGGGAACCAAAAACGCTATGTTTGAACGCTTCACAGAAAAAGCCATAAAGGTGATCATGCTGGCCCAGGAAGAAGCCCGCCGCCTGGGTCACAACTTCGTAGGAACAGAACAGATCCTCCTGGGTCTGATCGGCGAAGGAACGGGCGTAGCAGCAAAAGTTCTAAGGTCAATGGGTGTCAATCTCAAAGATGCCCGGATTGAAGTAGAAAAAATTATCGGTCGTGGTTCAGGCTTCGTCGCCGTAGAAATACCATTTACGCCACGAGCAAAGCGAGTTCTAGAACTATCTCTAGAAGAAGCACGACAGCTAGGACATAATTATATTGGCACAGAACACTTACTACTAGGCTTAATCCGTGAAGGAGAAGGTGTAGCAGCTAGAGTACTCGAAAACTTAGGTGTAGACTTATCGAAAGTTCGCACCCAGGTAATTCGGATGCTAGGAGAAACAGCGGAAGTTAATGCCGGATCGCCGTCAGGACGTACCAAAACCCCAACATTGGATGAATTTGGCTCTAACTTGACGCAAATGGCAGCAGACGGCAAGCTAGATCCCGTAGTTGGTCGTGCCAAAGAAATTGAGCGAGTAATTCAGATATTGGGTCGTCGGACAAAAAACAACCCCGTATTGATTGGCGAACCCGGCGTTGGTAAAACAGCGATCGCCGAAGGGTTAGCTTCAAGGATTGCTAATAAAGATATACCAGATATCCTCGAAGATAAGCGCGTAGTCACCCTCGATATTGGATTATTAGTAGCTGGTACTAAATATCGCGGTGAATTTGAAGAACGCCTGAAAAAAATCATGGACGAAATTCGTTCGGCGGGGAACGTGATTTTGGTGATTGACGAGGTGCATACTCTGATCGGTGCGGGAGCAGCCGAAGGAGCCATTGACGCAGCAAACATCCTCAAACCAGCCTTGGCAAGAGGAGAACTGCAGTGTATCGGTGCAACCACTTTAGACGAATACCGCAAGCACATCGAACGCGATGCCGCCTTAGAACGTCGTTTTCAGCCAGTAATGGTCGGCGAACCCTCGGTAGATGAAACTATTGAGATTCTATTTGGTTTACGGGAACGCTACGAGCAACACCACAAACTAAAAATCTCTGATGAAGCTTTATTTGCCGCCGCCAAACTATCAGATCGCTACATTAGCGATCGCTTTTTGCCCGACAAAGCCATCGACTTGATGGATGAAGCAGGTTCACGAGTAAGGCTAATTAATTCGGCACTTCCACCCGCCGCCAAAGACCTAGACAAAGAATTGCGTAAAGTCTTGAAAGAAAAAGACGACGCAGTACGCGGACAAGACTTTGGTAAAGCTGGAGAATTGCGCGATCGCGAAATGGAAATTAAAGGCGAAATCCGAGCGCTATCGCAAAATAAAGCCAACACCACCCGCCCAGATGGGGAAGATTCCCCCGTCGTTACTGAAGAAGACATTGCCCATATCGTTGCTTCTTGGACAGGCGTACCCGTAAGCAAATTG
The DNA here is from genome assembly GCA_013698215.1 of Tatlockia sp. Classification (GTDB taxonomy): domain Bacteria; phylum Cyanobacteriota; class Cyanobacteriia; order Cyanobacteriales; family Chroococcidiopsidaceae; genus Aliterella. Next base: position 5,565 of record JACCVJ010000322.1, read on the forward strand.
ACCGAATCAGAATCCGAGAAACTGATGCACATGGAAGACACCCTGCACCAGCGCTTAATCGGTCAAGAAGAAGCAGTTAGAGCGGTTTCTAAGGCAATTCGCCGCGCTCGTGTGGGCTTGAAAAACCCCAACCGACCGATCGCAAGTTTTGTGTTCTCTGGCCCCACTGGAGTTGGAAAAACCGAGTTAACCAAAGCATTAGCGGCTTATTTCTTCGGTTCGGAAGATTCAATGATCCGGCTCGATATGTCGGAATACATGGAGCGTCACACCGTATCTAAGCTAATTGGTTCGCCTCCGGGCTATGTAGGTTATAACGAAGGCGGTCAGCTAACAGAAGCTGTACGTCGTCGTCCTTACACTGTGGTGCTTTTTGATGAAATTGAAAAAGCCCACCCCGATGTATTCAATATGCTCTTGCAAATATTGGAAGACGGGCGGTTGACCGATGCTAAAGGTCGGACGGTAGACTTTAAGAATACGTTGCTGATTTTGACTTCTAACATTGGTTCTAAGGTCATTGAAAAAGGCGCGGCGGGTTTAGGTTTTGAATTGGCTCAAGACGTGGCTGAATCCCAATACAACCGGATTAAGTCGCTAGTTAATGAAGAACTTAAGCAATATTTCCGTCCAGAGTTCTTGAACCGACTAGACGAGATTATTGTCTTCCGTCAGTTAAGCAGAGACGAAGTGAAGGAAATTGCCGACATCTTGCTCAAAGAAGTATTCAATCGGTTAATGGAAAAGGGTATCACCTTAGAGGTAACCGAACGTTTCAAAGATCGCTTAGTAGAAGAAGGTTACAACCCCAGCTATGGAGCTAGACCCTTGCGCCGAGCGATTATGCGATTGCTTGAAGACAGCCTAGCAGAAGAAATTTTGTCGGGTCGAGTCCGCGATGGCGATACAGCCTTAGTTGATGTCGATGAAACGGGAACAGTAAAAGTAGTTTCTGAGCAAACACGCGAGTTACTACCCCAAGGAGTCGATTTAACCAAGGGTGCGTAGAGTTTAGTTACAAACTAATTAAATAATAAATTAAAGGCGGTAGAGTAATTAATTACTCTACCTTTTTTTTGAGAAAATAGTAGTAAAGTTGGCAACAGTCATACTGAAGATGGATTAGATAAACCCCAGCTACAAGCAGAGTACGAACAAGTTGAGACTTTGCGTTTATTAGTAAGCCACTACCGCAACTCGCTATGAATTCCCTGGAATTAGCAGAAAATCCGCCTTTGGTTTTGGTAGTTGATGACGATAGATTTGTGCGCCTCCAACTACGCAAAGCAATGGAACAAGGCGGCTATATAGTTACAGAAGCAGAAAATGGCGCACAAGCAATAGATTTGTATACAAAAATAAATCCCGATGTTGTACTGCTAGATGCTTTGATGCCTGTAATGGATGGGTTTAACTGCTGTAAACAAATGCGTTGTCTGCCCAGTAGACATTGCACGCCTATACTCATGATTACAGCCTTAGAAGACCCAGAATCGGTAGACTTAGCCTTTGAAGTTGGGGCTACAGATTATGTAACTAAACCGATTCATTGGGCAGCATTGCGCCAGAGAGTGCGCCATTTACTCCAAGTAAGTCAAGCAATAGTGCAATTGCAAATTCAAAAAGAAAAGTCGCACCTTAAAGCCGAACAACTAAAATTAGCCTTAGAATCGGCGGGGATGGGTACTTGGGATTGGAATCTATTAACCAATGAAGTTATTTATAGCGAACAACTAAAACCTATATTTGGCTTACCTGTGGACTCAAATTACCGTACTTATCAAGCCTTATTAAACTGTATCCATCCCGAAGATCGCCATGGCATTACTCAATCAGTGGCGCAAGCAATTGAACGCGATCGCAACTTTAGCACCGAATTTCGCGTTATTTGGGCTGATGGTAGCATCCACTGGGTAGCAAATCGAGGTCAAGTTTATTACGAAAATGGTAAACCGATGCGGATGTTAGGAATAGCAATGGATATTACCGCTCGTAAAACCACCGAACAAGAGCGCTTAGTATTATTAGCTCAAGAGCAAGCGGCGCGAAGTCAAGCAGAAAGCAGCCGCAACCAAGTTACAAATATTATTGAAAGTATTACCGATGCCTTTTTTGCCTTAGACAAACAATGGCAATTTACCTATATCAACCACCAAGCTGAGTTAATTTTACAAAAAACGCGATCGCAACTAATCGGCAAAAATTTTTGGCATGAATACCCAGAAGCCGTAAACTTAGCTTTTTATGAGCAGTATCATCAAGCCGTATCCCAACAAGTAAGCGTTGAATTTGTTGAACTTTACCTACCGTTAAATATCTGGGTTTCCGTCCACGCTTACCCCACAAAAGATGGGCTATCAGTTTATTTTCAAGACATTACCGAACGCAGGCAAAACGAAGTCAAATTACTAGAATCGCAAAAAAGGTTGCAATTGCTCACGGATGTTACGCTAAAAATTCGCCAGTCTTTGCAAATAGATGAGATTCTTAAAACTACCGCTACAGAAGTATTAAACTTGTTGCAAGCTGACCGAGTGCTAATTTTTCGCTTATGTAATAACGACTACGGACAAATAGTTGTAGAAGCAACAACGCCGGAGTGTGCTTCGGTATTGCAGCAAAGTATCACGGATGAATGTTTTGGAGAAGAATACTTAAAGAAATACAGTCAAGGACGAATTTATATTATCAACGATATTGAAAAAGCCCAGATCAAACCTTGTTTAGTTGAATTTTTGCAAAGCTTTGGAGTCAAAGCTAAGTTAGTTGTGCCAATTTTACTAAAACAAAAGCTTTGGGGATTAACAATTATTCATCAATGCAGCAAGCCCCGCAAATGGACGGACTTTGAGATTGAAGTTTTACAACAATTAGCCGATCAAATCGGCATAGCTTTAGATCAAGCTCAACTACTAGAAGACGAAAGCCGTCAGCGCCAAGAACTCGCGCGCTCTAACTCCGAATTACAGGAATTTGCTTACATTGCTTCCCACGATTTACAAGAACCATTAAGGAAAATTCAGGCTTTTGGCGATCGCTTACAGGCACAATATAGCGAAAACCTAGGCGATCGCGGCAAAGATTATTTAGCGCGGATGCACAACGCCGCCGCACGAATGCAGGCTTTAATTCATGACTTATTATCTCTTTCCCAAGTCACTACTAAAGCTCAACCCTTTGTTAGCGTGGATTTGGGTCAAGTAGCCCAAGAAGTATTATTAGACTTAGAACTAGCAATTGAGCAAACTGGTGGGCGGGTTGAAGTGGGCGAATTACCAACCATTGAAGCCGATCCCTTACAAATTCGCCAACTCGTCCAAAACTTGATTAGTAACGCTTTAAAGTTTCACAGCGCCGAAGTAACACCTGTAATCAAAGTTAGCAGTCAAATGCTTGAAGTTGAGCAGAGAGTTGTGGAAAAGTTGGTAGTTACACTCTGTCAAATTACTATAGAAGATAATGGCATTGGCTTTGACGAAAAATACCTAGATCGCATTTTCAATGTTTTTCAACGCTTACACAATCGCAGCGAATACGAAGGTACGGGAATGGGGCTGGCAATTTGTCGTAAAGTTGCAGAACGTCACGGTGGTACTATTACCGCCCTAAGTACGCCCGGACAAGGAGCGACATTTATTGTCACACTACCGATAAAACAGGCTGGGGAGAATTATAGTGAAAGATCGTCGCACGGTAGTAACAATTCTGATGGCTGATGATGATGAAGATGACTGCTTGCTTGCCCAAGAAGCATTGGTAGAAAGTCGTTTAGCTAATAATTTGTATATCGTTTGTGATGGCGAACAGTTAATGGACTATTTGTATCGTCGTGGTAAGTATAGCGATATTGACCTTTCTCCTCGTCCGGGGCTAATTTTGCTCGATCTAAATATGCCGAAAAAAGACGGGCGCGAGGCATTAAAACAAATTAAAGCAGACGCAAATTTAAGACAAATACCTATTGTGATTTTAACTACTTCAAAAGCCGATGAAGATATTTATCGCAGCTACGATCTTGGTGCAAACTCTTTTATTACTAAGCCTGTAACTTTTAGTGGTTTAGTAGAAGTAATGAAAACTATTGGTAAATATTGGTTTGAAATCGTCGAACTACCGTTGTAATCGGTTAGATACAGATTATGGACAATCATCTAGTTAAAGTTTTATTAGTTGATGATGACGAAGATTACTTTGTACTCATCGGCGACTGGTTGAACGAAGTAAGTGCAGCTAAATTTCAATTAGAATGGGTGTCAACTTACAGCGCTGCAATTACAGCAATTTCTCAAGAGCAACACGATGTTTATCTATTTGATTACCGTTTGGGAAGTCGCAATGGCTTAGAATTACTCCGCGAAGTAATTTCTAATGGTTGTACAGCGCCGATAATTATGCTTACAGGAATTGGCGAACCCAAAATTGACTTGGAGGCAATGCAAGCCGGGGCGGTAGATTATTTAGAAAAAAGTTTAATAAATTCAGCAATCTTAGAAAAATCTTTGCGTTACGCGATCGAACGCAAGCGCTCTGAGCAAAAAATCCGCGAACAAGCAGCTTTACTTGATATTGCAACCGATGCAATTTTGGTGCAAGATTTGCAGGGCAAAATTTTGTTTTGGAATAAAGGCGCAGAAAACTTGTATGGCTACTGTGCAACCGGAGCAATTGGTAGTTTTGTTAGTAAACTTGGGGATACGGAAGATTTTGCAAGAGAGCAAGAATTAGCTAAAGCAGTTTTGCTCTCTAGCGGTGCTTGGCAAGGGGAATTAGAGCAAGTAAGCAAGGATAATAACAAAGTTGTAGTCGAAAGTCGGTGGACGCTGGTACGCGATCGCACGGGGCAACCAACATCAATTTTAGTTGTCAATACCGACATTTCCCAAAAAAAGCAACTAGAAGCGCAGTTTTTACGCGCTCAACGTTTGGAAAGTGTAGGCACTCTAGCTAGTGGGATTGCTCACGATCTTAACAATGTCCTCACGCCAATTTTGATGTCTGTGCAGCTATTAAAAATCAAGTTTCCCGAACCCCAGCATCAGCCGTTGCTGAAAATGTTGGAAAGCAACGTTAAACGCGGTGCGGCGTTGATTAAGCAAGTTTTATCGTTCGCGCGGGGAGTTGAAGGCAAAAAAGTAACATTGCAAGTTAGACATTTAATTTTAGAAATTGAGCAAATAGTTAGAGAAACCTTCCCTAAATCAATTAAATTTTCTAGTGATATAGAGCCTAACTTGTGGACGGTATCAGGAGATGCAACTCAATTACATCAAGTGCTGATGAATCTTGTAGTTAATGCTTTAGATGCAATGCCCAATGGCGGAACGTTGCAAACAAGTGCAAAAAATATTTATATAGATGACAATTACGCTAAGTTGCATATTGACGCTCAAGGAGGTGCTTATATTACAATTGCGATCGCTGATACGGGAACGGGGATTGCTCCTGAGACTTTAGCAAGAATTTTTGAGCCATTTTTTACAACTAAAAGTATTGGTGCAGGTACGGGTCTAGGTTTATCGACAGTGTTGGGCATAGTTAAAAGTCATGGTGGTTTTATTCAGGTGGATAGCGAAGTGGAACAAGGAACAGAGTTTCAAATTTATTTACCTGCAATTCAATCTATAGCTACTCAAGAAAATTCTGACTCTGACTTACCTTTGGGACAAGGAGAATTAATTTTAGTAGTGGATGATGAAAGTGCAATTAGAGAAGTTACCAAAGTATCTTTAGAAATTTACAACTATAAAGCCATCACTGCTGGCGATGGTCAGGAAGCTGTAGCTTTATATACTAAGCATCAGGCAGAAATTAGGGTAGTTTTAACTGATATGATGATGCCCGTAATGGATGGGCCGACTACCATTCGCACCTTGCAACAAATTAATCCTAATGTCAAAGTTATTGCTGTTAGCGGACTTAGTTCTAGTGATAAGTTAGCCGCCGCCGCTAGTAGTGGGGTGACAAACTTTTTATCAAAACCTTTTTCAGCAAAGGAATTATTGCAGACTCTTAGCAGTGTTATTAATGGTAATTAAGCTTTTCCGCTACCCATTAAGTACAGTAAAGCCATGCGTACCGCTACACCGCTAGTTACTTGCTTAGAAATTAAACTCAAACGCGGGTCATCCATCAAATCAGA
>JACCVJ010000357.1 GCA_013698215.1 Tatlockia sp.
GGCGATCAGCGTCCTTTAAACAGTTATCCAGCAATTCGCGGCTTACTAACCTTGTTGGCTTTGGTATATCCAGGTTTAGGGCGATTGGTAGACAGGGATGCGATCGCCGAAATGTTAGTTGTCCTCACTCCTGATTTAACTACTCAAAACACCTACAAAATCGACCCTATAAGGGCTGGTTTAATTGCCGATGCGTGTTTTGAACCTCACCCCGATCGCCCGAACTTGCTGCCCTTTGCAGTTTATGATCGCTGGGATAGATTGGGCTACACTGCAACTACTGCCTACGAGCAGCTATTGGCATGGATAGAAAAACAGCGCTCTCAGTACGAGATGCGGCTTTTACCTAGTCCAATTTCGCTACTAGATAGAGCAATTCAAGATTTTTTATGGCTTGGTAGCAATCTTCCTTACGACCTTGTAGCAGCCCTTAGAGAGCTATTAGAGACGGCTCAACATTATTGGGAAGTTGATATGAGGTTGCGGCAAATTGAAGGGGGCGACGCACCCGTAAACGCTACCATAGCTCAATTTATTAGCTTGCTAAGGCGGGGAACTATTACCGCCAATCCTTACCCCGTGCGTCCTATTGGTGCAGCAAGTCGCGCTGTTACTTTAGCAACTATCTTTCAATATCGCTCTAGCCGTCAGCGTCATCGCTGGCAATTTTGGTTAGATGCGGGTTCTCCTTTGTGGTTGAGTGGTGGTGCGGCTACTTTATTTGGTGCTAATTTATTTTTGCAACATCGGTTTGCGCGTCCTTGGACAGCAGAGGAAGCGAGAGAGGCTGATGAGGCGCGTTTGCAAAGAATTATCCGCGACTTATTAGGGCGCGTCGAGGAAAGAGTTTACTTGTGTCATAGCGAATTGGCTGTAAACGGACAAGAGCAACTGGGCCCATTATTAAACTTAGTTAATGCCTCGCTTCCCGTTGTTTCTGAAGCTGTAACCAGTCTCGAATCTCTTGAGCTAACCAAATAAGTTCAGCATCGCTTAAATTGCCACCAAAGGAACGTCTAACAAAGTGTTTGCTCAACGTTCGTCCAAAGGAATGTCTAACAAAGGGATTTAAGTAAGGGCCGAATGCCATAGTTATACCTTTTTCTCCACCGTTGTAGGTGACATAAACATCTTGAATATGGGCTGTATATTCTTTATGTTTAAGATAAGTTATTTCAGATAGTTGCCTTACAATTTCTAAGCTTTCAGGATTAAAGTCAATTTTTGTAGTGCCAAAATAGTAGCTAATCGCATTAGTAATAGCGGGAGTAAAAACAATTAATGCAATTATTAGTACTGGAAGGATATAAAACCCAAGTAGTGAAGTGAAAATCACTCCAACTATCGAGCATACAGCTAAATTTGTGTGAAATTGATGTTTGATTTCTTCTGATGCTTTTATTTCAATTTCTAAATGTGAAGAAGATTTATTTAATTTAACCTGAGTGTAGTCTGGACTTTGGGCTTTTGCTCCTAAATAAAACGACTGCTGCCTCAACTTAATTTGATTTCCCAGAGAAGGATTTGCCAAAGCTTCGAGGGCTTGATTAACACTGCCCAGTCTATTTTCTAAACTTGGTTCTACCAATTGTTCCAGCCAATGTAAAAAACCAGAACTAATACTTACTTTGTCGCTAAAATGAATCCGAAAGTCTTTTTGGGGTAAATCCGCCGGAGCAATACCTGTTAGTAAATGAATTAAAGTTGCTCCCAGCGCATACAAATCTGAGGCGGGAACTGCTCTACCGCCAAACTGTTCTATAGGTGTATAACCGTAAGTACCGACTATGGTAAATGTGCCTCCTTCTTTGGCGGCGCTATCTTGTACGGAGCCAAAATCTACTAAATAAACTTGGTTATCTTCGCCCATAATTAAATTACTAGGCTTAATATCTCTGTGCAATACTGGCGGGTTGAGTTGATGCAAGTAATCCAAAATATTTAAAATGTTGATGGCTATTTTAGTTGCTTGTTTTTCGGTAAGCCTCTGTCTTTGATTGAGCAATTCTTTTAAAGAAGATCCAGGAATATAATCTTCTACTAGCCCAAACCATAACGAGCGATCGTCTATACAAAAGTAATCTCTATATTTAGGAATATGAGGATGATTTAATTGTTTGAGTATTTGTGCTTCGCGCTCAAATAGTTTGATATTCTCCCATTGAATTTGCCCGCCGAATGCTAATAGTTTGACTACAACTTGAGGATTGTCTGGCGGTACTGAATCTATGGCTAACCAGGTTTGACGGGCAGCATTGTCACCTAGCTTTTGCTTCAGTTGGTAGCGATTTTGTAATATTGTGTCTGCTTCTATCATTGGGAAATTGCTCAAGTCGCGTAAACTCTATTATGTATTCTTAAATTAAAATTCACAGTAGTAAGCTGTATGTATTTTAACAAGCCTAGCGATCGCACCTTGAAACTCTTAACTATGCAAAAGGAGAACGAATATTAAACCGACAACGAGTCAAGCTCAGGCGGCAGTTAGAGTTTGTCAAATGCTCTCAAGCTACTATCAACCGATCGTAGTATTTCGCTACGATACTAATAATAAAGTCATTTATATTTTGGCAGTCAGCGATCGCCACGAAATAGAAATTGTTATTCATCCTAGTGGGTTTTGGAGGTTCATTTAATGTACGAATTTGAAGCCATGAGTATGACAGAGCTAAAAACCTATGTAATGAGTCATAGAGATGATGACGCAGCTTGGGGAAAGTACATTGCTCGATTAGTTGCTTTAGATCAGAAGTGGTATCCAGCGCCTATCGACAAGGTGGGCGAAGAAATTATGCAGGAAGCTTTTAGACAAAGGCTAAGTGCGCCTACAGAAGGTGAAAGTTAAAGATCGCGCTTATTAAGTAGATAATCTAACTTGAGAGCCAGTTTGAGCTTTATACACTTCAATCCTTGCTTGGAATGCTTCTTTAAAATACGGCATATGGGTAACGGCTAGAATACAGGCAAAATCCGGCGCGATCGCATTTATCGCTGCAATTAGGCGATCGCATCCTTCCCGATCTTGCGTACCAAAGCCTTCATCGATAA
>JACCVJ010000381.1 GCA_013698215.1 Tatlockia sp.
ACAGCTAGAAATTGTGCCGTTGTATGGAGTAAATAATCATGTTACCAAGCGAGTTGCTGACTCATCGGCTAAATGGGGAGACAATAACCCCAAAAAGACTGAAGATTGATGAGCAAACTTTAGCTGTTGCCAGAGAGTTGATTGATTGTTTTTTAGCAGCGCGGGGCGGTACTCAAGGAGAATTAGATAGTCAGTTGCAAGAATTGGAAGGAGATAGCCCCGATTATCGCTTTAAAAGGGGACTTGCTCATTTACTTAAAAGTGCGTGTGAGTTTGAAGTTGTTAGTCCTTTAGAGCCACAATTATTAAGAGAGCGAGTATTTAGTTTATCGGCGTTGAGTGTTCCAAGTTCTCCTCAAAGCTGTCAAACTTTGGATACATTGGCTTTGCAACTTAGTCAAGAGTTAGAACGAGAAGTAATACCTGCACACATTCGGGAAGGACTTTACGCAGACTTGGCAGAGAATAAGGTTTTGATGGAGTTTGAAGAACCAACACCGGAGCAATTGTTGCATAAATATAATCTGTCGCAAGTACAGGGAGTATTTTATCGTGCTAGTCAATTAGTATTAAATGCTCATCGCAATGTTCCGGGCGAGTATAAGCTGCTGTTTCGCTATTTGAAGCTGTTTCAATTGATGGCTTATATAGAAGGGGATGCCGATCATGGGTTTACAATTACTATAGATGGGGCGACTAGCTTATTTAAGCCTAGTACGAGGTATGGACTTGCGATCGCAAAAATGATTCCCGCACTATTACACGTTACAAAATGGAGTCTTAGCGCCACCTTACAAACCCGCGATTTTTACACTAACAATTGGAAAACAGGAAAGTTTAGCCTTGATGCCAATTGCGGTTTAGTATCTCATTATCCGCCAGGTAAACCTTACGACAGTATGTTAGAAGAAGCTTTCGCTAGTCGCTGGGAATCTTTAAAATCGGAGTGGGTATTAGAGAGGGAAGTTGATTTAATTCCGATTCCTGGTAGCGTCATGATTCCCGATTTTCGATTAGTACATCCTGACGGGCGCAGCTTATTACTAGAAATAGTTGGTTATTGGCGACCAGAATATCTACAAAAAAAGTTTTCTCAAGTGCGCCGCGCCGAAAGAGACGATTTAATTTTGGCAATTTCTGAACGTTTGAACTTAGAAAAAGCTGGAGTAAATTTAACAGATGTTCCGGCAAAAATCATCTGGTTTAAAGACAAGTTGTTGCCTAAAGCTGTGTTGGCTGTGTTGGATTGAAATAAAATATATCAAAACCAAAGTAAAAAGGATTTTTTAGCCTAATGATAGTTGACTCATTATATTTACAAATGTGATAAATCCAACCTCTGTACAATTACAACGCTTATACGACCAGTACTATCGGTTAACTAATATGTTTTTACAACCAATTCATTTAGTTAGGATAGACGATAGCACGGGGAATTTATATATATTAGCTGGTGCTGAAGAATCAATTGAAGTTGAAATCGATTCCCAAGGAGATTTAGTAACATGAGTACCGATTATTCAAATATGAGCGATCGCGAGTTACGCCGTTATATGATGGAACATCGCGCTAATAATGAGGCTTTTCATGCTTATATGGACAGACGTTATTCTCGCTCTAACCGACAAGTAATCTCTCCTGACGAGTTGGGATGGGAGACAAAAATAAATACAGTAATTCAACAACAAATTCAAGATGGCAGGCCACCAACAATAGGAAATATAAACCTAAAATACGACTTTTACAAGGGTTAGGCGATCGCTGTACAAAAAATTGAAGTTTTAGGTGGACGCTGGCATTATGTAGTAAAACCTCTGAGCTTAAAAAATGAAAATCTCCACCCGCTTCGATGGGATGGTGGAAAAGTTGAGGTGTATGGAGAAGATTTAGATGATGCTGTTAGCAAGTGTAAACAAGAAATAGACAAGTTGGTTAGTGTAGCAAGATAATACACTCCGCCATTTTGAGCAAGCAATTTTTATAAAGCTTTTATATAACGAGACTTAGAGGGGTTTGTTAGACTAAGTTTAGCTAGGTATCACCTCAACCAAGGACGCGCACACCCGATGATGCTATCGACGTACCCAAGTACCCTAATATCCAAAGAACTACTAAGCTTACAGTACAATTCATCAAGCGATCGCTTTGATGAAACTTGGGAAGCTCCCCTCTCTACACTGCTTGGTTTAGGACGAGCGGCGGGTGCTGATTTTATCGAGTTTTTCCTAG
>JACCVJ010000382.1 GCA_013698215.1 Tatlockia sp.
GGTGTATTTGTCACAGATCCGCTTTGATCGAGCGATCGCGCTTTAAAATTAGTTAGCCAATTACTCACAATCTGACTAACTCTTTGGCTACGAGGTTCGCTAACGTATACCAAGGGCAATAAAGCAAGTAATCTCACCCCCGCCGACAGCGCGAACAAGCCTTGTAAACCACCAAGGGCAGGAATTTCACTAAAAAAGCCCCCCGCCGTTGTTCCCAAAGCCCCGCAGACCCCAGCCACCGCCGCCGCTACTGCAAAATAAGTAGAAGGATGCTCTCTAGGTGCAACTTCCATTTGAATATTGCTACTACATAATTCAATTGCTGCCCAAGTACCGCCACTAAATATATGAATTAGCGGTAGCCATACCCACAAAGAAATATTATCTGCTCCTACTCCCAGCCACAATAACGGCGTTATTCCAGCTAAAATACCCACCAATAACAACAACGGACGATTGCCAATTCTATCGGCAATCTTACCCCACAAAATCAGCATGACCAAGTTTGCCCCCGCCGTCAAACTGCCGTAAAGTGTTGCCCAATATAAATCTAAATGCAAGTTGTCTAACAAATAAAGATTAAAAAACGGCGAACTAAGGTTAACTGCAAACGTCCACACACCAAAATACAACAAAAATCTTAAAAAATTAGGCGAAAAGTTGCCTAAAAGTGAAAAGTTTTTTTCCTCGGTTTCTACTCTCTTTGTCGCTGTTAGCTGGGGATTGACATCAATCATAAAAAACTGACATCCTAAGCTAATTATGCCTACCACCACTGCTAAAAATAAAACCACTGCGTAGCCGCTAACTGTGCCACTTGGCCAAGCCTCTACCGCAAATCCAAGCAGGGGTACGCCGACTAAATTAGTTAAACTAGCCGCACTATTACGCAACCCAAAATAACGCCCCCGCAAGCGATGGGGAACAAGTACCGCCATCCAACTTAGCCACGCCGAGCCACCTAAAGACTCTAATATATGGGTAACTAAGACTATCCCCAAAGTCCAAATTATTAGCTGATGGAGATCGCCACCCGACCAACTAATAAACCCAATTGCTACAACTAAAATCAACCACAATAACCGCGCTGTGCCAAAAATCCACAAACAATAATAATGACGGCTATTTGTGCGATCGCCTATATAAGCCCCCAAAGGTTGTAATAAATTTAATAGCATCGGAATCGACGACACCATACCAATTTCTATAGGGCTTGCTCCTACCTGGAGTAAGAAATTAGTCAGCAACACGCCGCCTGTAATACTAATAAAAATAGCCGCGAATACACCGTCAATAGTAGAAGCTTTAAGACTGGTACGAATTGATGGTTTGTTACCATTCTGGTTTTGACTATCAGGTAAAATTACAGGTGATGTCCCAGGGTTTTCTGTTGAATCTAAAACTGGTTGAGTAATGATTTCCACCAAAGCCTAGTCCAATAAATGTTGATGTTAAAAAAAAGTCAGTATTTAGGCAAATCTGGTTTGCTTCTATAATTTTGGAGGATAGGCTAAAAATGCCGCCCCAAACAACAGTCAGCAGAAAGAGAATAGTTGATTCATCTATTCAAATCAAAGATCGATTTAATTTTCACTGGTGCAATGTGTCTTCTCTAATGCCTCGCTCTGGTTATACTTTACCCGTTTTTGCCTGCGCCAGTGCGATCGCAGCAGTACAATGGTTGCAAAACCGCACTTCTTGCCAAACTGTATCTGTCGATCTAATTACTCCCGATCAAACTGTGGAGATTGCGATCGAACAAGTAGCTGGATTGCAGCCAAATATGGCTCTAGCAATAACTCGTAGCGATCCTGGTGATAACTTAGATTTGACACGCAATACACCGATTTGGGCATTGGTAGAATGGCTCGATTCCTCCCAACCAATTACCATTGTCGGCGGTGAAGGTTTAGGACACAAGTTAAATGGCGATCCGGCGGTGTATGGTTACGCCCAACAATTACTACAGGTTAATTTACTAAAGCTACTGCAACCAAACGAACATATTAAATTAACAATAATTCTTCCTGAAGGTAGAGCCTTAGCCGAGCGGACTTCCAACGCTGCTTTTGGTGTAGTCGAAGGGCTTTCCCTTCTCGGTACAACCGGGATTTCTCAACCATTGAGCGCCCCTGGACAATTAGAGGCTTGTTTAGAACAAGTGCGCCTAAAAGCTAAATCGGCAGATTTATTAGTGTTTTGTATCGGCGAAAATGGTCTGGATTTAGCCCAAAAGTTAGGGATTAATTCCCAGCAATTAGTTAAAACTGCTAATTGGTTAGGATCGCTCTTAGTAGAAGCTGCAAGTCAAGAAGTTAAATCAATTTTATTGTTTGGCTATCATGGTAAACTCGTCAAACTTGCCGGGGGAATTTTTCATACTCACCATCATTTAGCCGATGGACGCTTAGAAATTTTTACCGCTCATGCTGCTCAGTTAGGTCTACCAACCCCTGTATTACAAAGCATTTTTAATAGTTCTACCACCGAAGCCGCTTTACAATATCTTCGAGACTACGACGCGCTAACCGGGAGTAACTGGGTAAATCGGCTTTACAATGCGATCGCCCAAGCTATTGATTTTCGCTCCACTGAATATATATTCAAGCTAACAAATCGCCATGTTAGTATTGGTTCAATTCTCTTTGACGGCGATCGCACTGTCATTGTTAAAAGCCCAACAGCCATCGCCTTGCTCTCTAGGTTGTGTTAACTTAACAAGCATAATTGTCTCACCAATAAATAAATTTTTAAGTCTCTATCTATAGGGTGAGCAATTGCCGATCGCTTTACCCAAAAATGTCTCTATTTTTCATCCACTACTTGCAATTAATAGGAATAAATTAAGTGGTACAGACCGAAACTTTGCCGCAAAACGAAGAATTGTCCCAGTTGAATCGTCAAATGATTGCGATCCTTGACTTTGGTTCTCAGTATTCGGAGCTAATCGCCCGCAGAATTAGAGAAACTCAAGTATATTCTGAGGTTTTGTCCTATCGCACCACCGCCGAACAGTTGCGCCAACTTAATCCTAAAGGAATTATTTTTTCTGGCGGCCCAAGTTCGGTATATGCTCCCGGCGCTCCAGAATGCGATCCCGAAATCTGGAGTTTAGGTATCCCGGTCTTAGGGGTATGCTATGGAATGCAACTCATGGTCAAGCAACTGGGGGGAAACGTTCTACCAGCCGACCGTAAAGAGTACGGCAAAGCCTCTTTATTAATTGACGACCCCACCGACTTACTTACCAATGTTGAAGATGGTACAACCATGTGGATGAGTCACGGAGACTCTTGCGCCCAGTTGCCTACAGGCTTTGAAATACTAGCGCATACAGAAAATACAGCTTGCGCGGCGATCGCCAATTACGACCAAAAACTCTACGGCGTACAATTCCACCCCGAAGTAGTACATTCGGTGGGGGGACTTGCTTTAATTCGCAACTTTGTTTACCACATTTGCGAATGCGAACCGACTTGGACAACCGCCGCTTTTGTCGAAGCAGCAATTAAAGAAATTCGCGGTCAAGTAGGCGAAAAACGAGTGCTATTAGCCCTCTCTGGGGGTGTAGATTCGTCAACTTTGGCATTTTTACTACATAAAGCCATAGGAAGTCGCTTAACTTGTGTATTTATCGATCAAGGCTTTATGCGGAAATTAGAGCCAGAGCGGTTAGTTAAGCTGTTTCAAGAGCAGTTTCATATCCCGGTTGAGTATGTAGACGCGCGCGATCGCTTTTTAGCCTTAGTAGCGGGAGTAACCGATCCTGAAGAAAAGCGCCGCCGCATTGGACACGAATTTATCCAAGTATTTGAAGAAGCATCCAAAAATCTCGGTCCCTTTGATTACTTAGCTCAAGGGACGCTTTACCCCGATGTAATTGAATCGGCTGATACCAACGTCGATCCCAAAACTGGCGAACGAGTAGCAGTGAAAATCAAGAGCCATCACAATGTAGGTGGTTTACCCAAAGACTTACGCTTTAAGCTCGTCGAACCCTTACGTAAGCTATTTAAAGATGAAGTCCGCAAAGTTGGGCGACAAATTGGTTTACCCGAAGAAATAGTCTTGCGTCAGCCTTTTCCAGGGCCAGGTTTAGCGATTCGGATTTTGGGAGAAATTACCGCCGAACGCTTAGAAATATTGCGCGAAGCCGATCTAATTGTTCGTCAAGAAATCAATCGTCGAGGAATTTATCACGACTTTTGGCAAGCTTTTGCCGTGCTATTACCTGTCCGCACTGTAGGCGTAATGGGCGATCAGCGCACCTACGCTTACCCGATAGTTTTGCGCTTAGTAGCAAGTGAAGATGGGATGACCGCAGATTGGGCGCGAGTTCCTTACGATGTATTAGAAGCAATATCTAACCGGATCGTCAACGAAGTTGCGGGAGTAAATCGGGTCGTTTACGATATCACTTCCAAGCCCCCAGGAACTATCGAATGGGAGTAAATACTACTAATTAGCAACCTTTTTCAGCAGCAAAGGAGCGATATCTTGGATAGGTAGAACGTGCTGTACTACTCCAAGAGCGATCGCCTCCGACGGCATTCCAAATACCACACAAGTTTGTTCATCTTGAGCTATAGTTATTCCCCCAGCCGTAGAAATAGCTTGCATTCCTAAAGCGCCATCTTTCCCCATTCCTGTTAATAAAATACTCATGGTTGCTCTACCATAAAACTTAGCAACCGACCTAAAAGTAACTGTTACCGATGGACAATGCCCATCTACAGGTAGTGGCAAACCATCCCCGCACCTTCCAAAATGCGTTTAACTTGAGTACGAATTGTAATAGAATCCTCGACTAGCAAAATTACAGGTTTTTTAAGTTCCTGAAGAAACTGCTGGGACGTAGTAGTTCCCCTCCTCTTTTGCACGGATTTAAGTAAATCTTGAGGATTAAGAATCGTACATACTTCCCCTGTAGCTAAAATAGTTGCGCCAGAAACATTACGGACTCGCTGGAGTAACTTACTTTGCGGCTTTAAAACTA
>JACCVJ010000383.1 GCA_013698215.1 Tatlockia sp.
ATAAAGTTGCTCGACACATCACAGTTGACAATTGACGAGAGTGTGGAGGAAGTTGAAAAATGGGTAAAGAGTCTTTTGACCTAAAAACCGCCGTCGAACAAATCATTGGACGTGAGGGCGAAACAGCGACTTTGTTATCACGTTGTCTTGTGTCCCTAAAGTTGTGTCGTGGCGGTTTCGCCCCACGTCAATTCAATCGTTGGGCGCATTCGAGATTCTATTATGCTCCAAAATTCTTACGACTATATCGCAGAGCAATGGCACTCTAATTTTAGAGGGCAAACTTACGTAGATAGAGTTTTAGGTTACGTTGATAAGATTCTTGAAGACTTGCCGCCTCAAGCTAAAGTTCTTGATTTAGGTTGCGGAACAGGCAATCTGATTGCCAAACATATTGTTGAGCGCGGCTATCGTGTTGTTGGCGTTGACCAATCAAAGAAGTTGCTTGAAATTGCGAAAACAGTAGTGCCCGAAGCCGAGTTAATTCACGCCGATATGATTGAGATACAGTTTGCTGAAAAGTTTGCCGCAGCCGTCGCTTGGGATTCGGTTTTTCACGTCGAGCGAAAGCATCATTCAGCTATTTATCGTAAACTCGCCAACTCTCTTGAATCGGGCGGAAGATTATTGTTGTCGGTGGGCGGCTCGGACGCTGAAGACCCTACATCTGACGATTCCGATGTTGAAAGTTTTACTTCGGAAATGTTTGGACACACATTTTTTTATAGCGGATATGCGCCACGAGTCGCTCGCAAATTGTTAGAAGCGGAAGGATTTGAGATTGAAGTTTGGGAAATTGACGACTCATCTTCACGCGGACATATCGCTGTCATCGTCAGAAAAAGCGTGTAGGCGACGGCTGCGCCCAACAAGTCATTCGAGCGGACTGCCCGCCAGCTTGCCTCTCATCTGCGTTGTATGGTTTCTTTCAGGTTGTAGCTGTCGGGCGGGCAGCCGCTCAATTCCAGCGTTCGACGGCTTCTCGTTTCTGGCTAAGTGCCAAATAGAAAAATATGAAAATCACCATCTCAATTTTAATCATTTTAGTTTTTACGGTTTGTGCCTTCGGGCAAGCTAAAAAACCTCCCGCTTCTAAATATGTCCAAGTGTCAGCTACAGATGACGGTTTTACCTCCGAACTTCTTCCGATGCCGATTGGAATGAGTCCGAATCTATCCGGTGCTGAAATCGGGATAAAGTATTTTGGAGTGCAAAGCGAGGGCGATATTTCTGTCGTTTTGATATTGAAAGGGACAAAAAACCGCTATTCCACGAATGAAACTTTCGGAGTCAAATTATATTCGGAAGATTTACCTTTGAGTGAAAACAAATATCGAATGATACAATCTGTAAGAAAAGATGAGGGCGGGGAGATTTTGCAATTCAACATCACGTCTGAAGAAGTGGCTTGGCTGGCGACGGGTAATTCTGCGAAGATTGAAATTTATAATTCCGATACCAAGCGAAAATACGACACGCTTTCTTTTACTCCAACTGGATTTGCCGAATATAAGATGTTCGCAAAAAGTGTTTTGTTAATACGAAGCTTTAATTAAGACTTTGGGGTAAATAATGCGCCGTCGAACAATTCAATGGACGTGAGGGCAAAACACGGACGCTGTTTCGTTTGCCGGCTTGCGCGGTGTTTTGCCCCACGTCATCTCAGCCGTTGGACGGCTTTTTGATGTCAGTGAAAGCGTGAATTAGAAATGTTGATACTGAAATATATCGTGTGTTTTGCGGCGGCTTTTAGCTTTTTGGCTTGCGCCGATACAAACTCGCCGCAAAATCAAGCTGTCGAAACTGAAACGAAAGTTGAAGTTGTCGAATCGTTTGAAGTCAATCAATATGCTGTTTATGATGCTTTAATTGCTGACGACGATTTGATTCCTTATTTTTCCCGCAAGTCAAATTTGCTCTCCAACGAGTCAAATTTGCTTGTAATTATCGAACGCACAAACATAGATTATCTTGATTCTTCCGCTTTTCGAGAGCTTTTGGCAAAAGTGCCGAATCGGTTGCCATCTTTATCGAAAGCAACATTTGATGATTTTCGCGCGTGCAATAAAAGTCGCAATTTGCTGAAAGATTTATTTACTTTGTCGGTAAAGCGCGTTTTTATAAGCGATGAAGAACTTGATAGTTTTTTCAAAAGGAAACTTTATTGGGAAGGATTCTACAAAAAATATCCGAACTCGCAAGGCGTAATGGTGCTTTCAAATGTCGGCTTTGACGCACAAAAGAAGCAGGCACTTGTCTATGTTTCAAATTCAAGAGGTTCACTAGACGCAATCGGAGTTTATGTCGTGTTGGAAAAACAAAACGATGTCTGGCGCGTGAAAGAAAAGTATGAGGCTTGGGCATCATAGAGAATTATCCTAAAGTGAAGTGCGCCGTCCAACAATTCAATGGACGTGAGGGCGAAACAGCTTTTGTTAGTGTCGGAGAGTATAGTATTTGCGACGCGATGTTTTAAAACATCAAAAAATTACGCCGACCTTGTTGACATTAGTTTCGAGCTACCTTTCAGCCGTCTAAGTCTATTTTGCTTGACCTGTAAGCGCGTTTTATGACGCTCACCTTATCGTGGTATGCCTAAAAGAGAAAAAACCACAAAATGCTTGCCGCGCCGATCAATATAGCGATAAGTCTCATCAGACATCGAAAGTTTTGATAGTCATTATATTTTTCAATTGACGTGCGGCGGTCTTTCATTTTATTTAGCGACAAATGCTATCCACATAACAATAAAAAGCAGAATTATCACACACAAGTAGGCAATAAAAGATTGATTGTCCGGCTTAACTTCAACCGTAAAACCAACGCCGCATTTAGCGCAGGAATTAGTAGGTGCTTGATTTTTATAGCCGCATTGCGGACATTGAATTTTCATTTGCCAAACTCCATACAAAAATTAATCTCTGGTGTTTACGAATAATAAACCGCAAAGGAAAAAGCCGCAAGTTTTGACATTCACGGCTCTTAATTCTTACATCTATTTTTCCGCTTTCAGTGCATTGTGGAGAATCCGCGAAAACTCTTTTGTGATAACAATTGTTTCACCTTCTCGATTAGCGATAATCAAACAAGATTCAAAGTCTGATTTTCCTGTTTGGACAAGTTCAGGGAAATTTCTTTTAGTGATAACCCGCGCATC
>JACCVJ010000395.1 GCA_013698215.1 Tatlockia sp.
TATAGCTTGAGCAATTTGCCGTAAACAATCATCTCCTGCCTGATGACCGTAGAAATCGTTATATCTTTTAAAGTAATCAATGTCGCACAAAATCAAAGATAGAGGTGCTTGTTCCCGTGCTAGCCGCTGCCACTCTTTAGTTAAATGTTGGTCGAAGCGGCGGCGATTGGCAACTTCCGTTAAGCCATCTAAGTGAACCAGACGTTGCAATTCGCTGCAAGCAGACTCCGCCTTTTGTCTGGCGGCTTGGAGTTTAAGCGCTTGCTGTTGTAATAGTTTGTTCTGCTTTTGCAACTGATAAGTTAATGACTGAACTCGTAAATGAGTAGTAATCCGAGCTAAAAGTTCTGCTTCTTGAATTGGTTTTGTGACGTAATCTACTGCTCCCGCCTCAAACCCTTTGACTTTATCTTCGGTATCTACTAAAGCTGTCATAAAAATTACGGGAATATTTTTAGTTTGAGGATCGGACTTTAATAAACGACAAGTCTCAAAACCATCAATTCCTGGCAAGATTACATCTAGTAAAATCATCTGGGGACTAGCATATTTTGCTCTTTGCAGACCGCTTTCACCATCTTGAGCGACTAAAACAATAAAATCACTAGCTTCCAAATAATCGACAGCTAACCTCAAATTAACCGGGTTATCGTCAATAATCAAAATTGTGAATGTTTCTGGCTCAGGGATACCAGTTTTGATAAAATCTGCGCTCATTATGGCGATCCCAAATGCAAAGACTTTTTGATGAAGGCAACAATTGCTTTCTCTTGGAACCCCCTAGCTAGTTCTTTAAGAGTATGGGCGAAAGGAATATATTTTTCGTCTAATTCCTCTAAATAGTTAGCGCGATCGCAAATTTTACGCATACTACCGAGCATTGCTAAATTGTAAAGTATCTCCATCTCTGCTTGGGGAGGCACAATCAAAGAGCCATTGGTTGCTGCTAGCATAGGCATTTGAGCTACTTCCGGCTTGGGGATTTCTGCGTAAACCCACTCTAATTGCAAATGTTGTTGCAACAAAGCAAATAGCTCTTGCTCGTCAATTGGCTTAGGCAAAAAGTCTGTAAATCCTGCCTGTTCGCACTTGTGTCTCATACTAATGCCGCTAGCGGAGACAGCAATAAAAATTTTATCGCTAAGTTCTGGAATCTGCCGAATTTCCTGTAACGCTTCAAATCCAGTTTTAACGGGCATTATTAGGTCGGTGAAAATCAAATCGGGATGAGTTGCAAGGGCAATTTCAATTTCCTGCTGACCGTTCTCGGCTACAACTAAATCGAAACCCAAATGCTTCAACATATTTAGCAAAACTAGCCGATTTTCTAGTTTGTCGTCTGCTACCAAAATTTTACGTCGTCTTCCTGTATAACCTTTAACCTCAAGAACTTGTACTTGTTTTGTCTCTATTGATATATCTGTTGAGGGCAAAGTAACCTCAAACCAAAACGTAGACCCTTTACCTAATTCGCTAGTAACGCTGAGTTTGCCGCCCATCAATTCAACCAGTTGCCGACTAATTACTAAACCCAAACCTGTCCCTGCTAGTTGATGTTTGAGAGCGCCGACTTGTTCAAAGGGTTGAAAAATTTTCTCTAGCTGTTCGGCATTCATGCCAATGCCTGTATCGATGACTTCAAAGCGGATCGTTTGCTGCGTTAAGGAATTTGATGTCGAGGCTGCGGAGTTTCGAGCGACGCTTACTTGGAGGATTACTTGTCCGCGTTCGGTAAACTTAACAGCATTGCTCAAAAGATTGAGCAGAATTTGTCTGAGTCGTTTTTCATCGGCACTAATTCTAGCTAGCAAATCGCTGCTGGCTTCATATTTAAATACAATATTTTTCTCTAATGCCCGCACACCAAAGATTTCTACAATTCCCTGCATAAAAATTTGAAAATGAAAGTCTGTACAGTTAAGTTCCATTTTCCGAGCTTCGATTTTGGCAATGTCTAAAATGTCATTAATCAAAGTCAGCAAATGTATGCCACTTTGGTAAATAATCTGCAACCCGTCAGATTGTTCGGTGTTCAAGGTGCGATCGCGTTTGAGAATTTGAGCGTAGCCCAAAATGCCGTTGAGCGGTGTCCGCAACTCATGACTCATATTAGATAGAAATTCACTTTTAGCTTGATTGGCAACCTCTGCTTGCTCTTTAGCTTTGGTCAATTGGACAGTGCGCTCCTCAACTCTGATTTCTAGTTGTGCGTTAGTCTCGGCTAAGGCACAACTAGAATCGCGCAACTGTTTTGCCATGCGATTGAAAGATTGCGAAAGAATGCCTAGTTCCTCAATCCTGGATACTTCTACTTGCTTTTCTAATTCGCCATCAGCGATCGCTTCAGATGCTCGGCTCAGATACAAAAGTGGTTTAACAATCCAGCTAGAGGTATAAATGCCGAGCGCTATTGCTAGTAGCAAAGCTAACCCACACAAAAGTATAGTAGTGCGAGTATTGGCATGAATTTGTCCCATAAAGTCCGATTCTGGAACAGTCACGACAATCAGCCAATTTAAGCCATATTTATCTTGCCAAGGAGTAACTTGAGCAAAGGTCTTTTCTCCAGCAATATCTAAGTCAATTTGTTTGCTGCTTTGAATTTGGCTTAGTTTCCCAAAACGCTTAAGTAAATCTTGGGTTGTTAAGGCGATCGCTGGATCTTTACTATCAACGGCTTTAATTCTTTTGGCTTCACCATTTTCGACATTAAAGAACTTTTCTTGGCTTGAAGCTGCGACTATTAGCCCATTGGGTTCTAAGATAAATATTTTTGCTGAGGGACTGATACGCACTTGACGCAGAAAGTCGCCAAGTAATGACAGTAGGTAGTCGATGCCAATTACCCCAACTAAGGTTTTATTGCGATCGTAAAGCGGGTAGCTAGCAGAGATGGAAATAATTTCTGGATCGTCGTCCCAATTATAAATATCGCTCCACAAGGGACGACCAATTTTAATTGCATCTGCATACCAACTATCTGCTCGAAAATCAAAATCATCAACAATAATCTGCTTAGTAGGATTTCCCTTTTCATCTGTAGCAAAGCCATGATACTCCCCTAAATAGGCTTGCTCAACAAAATCCATCCGTAAGTTACCGCTAGGAGAGCGATAAATACCAACAAAATCACCTTGAGGATTGCCAAAATTGATATAGCCAAATTCCTTAAATGTCTGCATTTGGGTGTGAAAGTAGCGCCCCATACCGCGCAAGTCTTTGACATCTAGCACTCCTTGTTCAATCGCTCCCGCATTAATTTGATTGATCTGGTGGGGAATTGCTAAGTAAACGTCGAGGTGCTGGCGCACGCGCTCAGTGACATTTGTACGCAGTTTTAATGAAAGGTCTTGGACAGCTTTCTCTCCATTTCGCAACGATAAATAACCAGTTAACCCTACAGCAGCAAATATCTGTAGAACAAAAGGAACAACTAAAATAGTTCGTAAGGGAATTTTATTAAAGTTTTTAGCAGCAGTCCGCTTTAGTGAGCTAAACATCGTATAGTAATCCGTAATGAGATTTTTTATAAACCATGCTAATAAAGCGTTTTTGGGTTAAAAAAAAGCTTTCACCTGTTACAATTTCAAGGGAAATTAATAGTCATTTAATATATTAATAGTTTGAATAATAACTATATTTATTGTCTCTGTATTCACTGATAAAGCCATTGGAGAATATACCTAATAATTTGCTTGTCGCCTTAGAGCGAGCAAGAAGTAAATAGGCAAACCGATTTGTTATTAAATAGCAGCAAATGCTAATACATTTCATAATTCCTTTACAACAGGAACGTCCTTCGCAAAGTTACTAAAACTTAGACTCT
>JACCVJ010000191.1 GCA_013698215.1 Tatlockia sp.
GATTATTACTAGCGGGATCGCCATCTAATAAATGTTGCAAAAACCAGCCTGCACCAGCTTGCCAGCTAATAGAGCGCCAATGCACTATGTAAGATGCCAGCCATAATCGCGCGTGATTATGTAAATATCCCGTTTCGCGCAACTGCTGGCTAAAACTATCAATGCAGACAAGCTTAGTTGTTCCACTGGCAATATCATCGGGTAATACCTCTGCATAGTTTTTAGACGTATAGCCAGTTTTATAAGGCTCTCTATCCAGCCAAATATCATTACCAAGCTCAGTATAAAGCCGTTGCCAATAATCGCGCCATCCTAATTCGTTGATTAGTTTACTTGCTTCATCTTTTTGTTGTACTTGAGCTTGAAAGCGGTCGCGAATTTCTGCCAAGTTCAAAACCCCATAGCGGATGTATGGCGACAACCGAGTCACTGCACCAGTTAGATAGTTGCGCGAACTAGCATATTTAGACGGGTTGACTTGCTCTAGAAGTTCTTGGGCGGCTTTGCGTCCACCGACAGTTTTACTAACATGGTTATCTCGTGCTGTAGCTGTAGGAAATTGGGTTTGGAGGTAAGCAACTAATTCCTCGGAATTAGCAAACTCTCGCCGCATATCTTTACTCATTAAGGTATTTTCCGTTAATCTCTATAACTATTGTGAACTACTACAATCGTTGGGCAACGTTGAAGGTTAGACCAAAGAGATTTTTATTGCTTTTGACTTTTCAATTCAATCGTTAGGTAGTTGGTTACACTACAAAGCAAATGATATAGATTTTGTAAAGGTATGTAGACCTAGTAATCTGAATCCTTTGCAGCGTTACTGTAAAATTTTAATGATGACAACGCTAAACGGGCGGTATCAAGTTATTCAGGTTTTAGGACATGGCGGGTTTGGTGAAACCTTCTTAGCTGAAGATACTTATCTGCCTTCCCGCCGCCCTTGTGTGATTAAGCAGCTAAAGGTAATGAATGACCCGCAAAAGAACCGAGCGGGACAACAAAAGTTTCAACAAGAGCGATTTGGGCGCGAAGCAGCAACTTTAGAAAAATTAGGAGAAGGTAGCAGCCAAATTCCCAAGCTGTTCGCCTACTTTGCCGAAAACGAGCAGTTTTACTTGATTCAAGAGTGGATTCAAGGGCCAACCTTAACTGATGTTGTCACGGCTCAAGAAACTATGAGCGAACCTGATGTTAAAAATATTTTGGTGAGTTTGTTATCTGTTCTTGACTACGTTCATAGCGGCGGTATTATCCATCGAGATATTAAGCCAGATAATATTATTTTACGCAACTCAAATAATCAGCCAGTTTTAATTGATTTTGGTGCAGTTAAAGAAACCGTAGCTACAGTAATTAATGCTCAAGGAAAAAGCGATCGCTCAATTGTTGTTGGTACGCCGGGTTTTATGGCTCCAGAGCAAGCCGCCGGAAGACCAATTTATGCCAGCGACGTATATAGTTTAGGCTTGACAGCGATTTATATGCTTACGGGCAAACATCCCCAACAGTTAGAATTAGACTCGGAAACTGGCGAGATTTTGTGGCACAAATACATACCAAAGGTGAGTCAACTAACAGACATAATTGATCGCGCTATTAAATATCATCCGCGCGAGCGCTACACTACAGCCCAAAAAATGCTAGAAGCAATGCAAGCAATTGGTGTTTCTGTACCAATAGCAACGCTGGTTGTAAGTCCTATCGCTAGTCAGTCGCCGACAATATTTTCCCCATCTAAAAATATCCCTGAAACCGTAAGCCAAGGAAAGGGGAAAAGAAATTTAATTATCGGTGGTTTGCTGGCTACGGGGTTAGCGGGAGTTGTTGCTACATTTAGTTTTGGGCAAAATCAAACTTTTAAGTCAATTGATATCGCCGCACCAACAAATGCTCCTGCACCGGATTCAATCACAGTCAAAGAGCGATCGCCTGCCCCAAGTCTAACGGAAGTTTTACCTAGTTCTTCCCCTTCACCAGTAACACAAAAAGAAGTTACTACGCCAACCCCTACTGCAATACCTACGCAAAATAAAGCTAATAACACTCAATCTATTGTAATTGGTTTCCCGCCGGGTACTTCCGAAAACAGAGTCAAAGCTACTTTTGGCAACCCAAAAACTAATACAAGGGGTATTTGGGGCAATACTCGCGCCGTTATTTATGAATTAGAACCGGAGCGGATTACTTTAGGCTACTTATACGATCGCAATTCAAGCCAAATTCGCCAAACTGAAGTAGCTTTTGCTCAATCGGTAGCATCAGACGTAATGCAATCTACTTTACAAGGAATGCTAGGCGATTACTTTTCTGAAGATATTAACAACGGGTTGCAACAAGTGCGTCAACGCCAAACTAACAACTATTCGTTTAATACAGGGAACTTAAAAGGCACAATTGAAAGAAACGAGCGCGATCGCATTTATATTGGTGTTTGGGAAGCTGATTTGCATTAAACCTCCCGGCGATGGTGTTGGCAATAGCTGTATTTAATCAAACTAAATAATATTCAAGTAAGCACTTAACCCCAGCTTAGTCTAACGTTGTAATGGAGCAGGGTTGAGTATAAAGTTATGGCGCTAATAGTTCAAAAATACGGTGGTACTTCTGTTGGTTCAGTAGAACGCATTACAGCAGTGGCAAAAAGAGCGATCGCACTCTGCAAACAGGGAAACTCCTTAGTTGTAGTAGTTTCGGCAATGGGCAAAACTACCGATGGGTTAGTGCGATTAGCTCAGGAAATTTCCCCTAATCCCAGCCGTCGGGAAATGGATATGCTACTTTCTACTGGCGAACAGGTAACAATTGCGTTGTTGGCGATGGCATTACAAGAATTAGGACAACCAGCAATTTCCCTCACGGGGGCGCAGGTGGGCATTGTTACCGAAGCGGAACATAGCCGCGCCCGAATTTTGCACATTAAACCGGAAAGAATTAATCGCCAATTGCAAGAGGGAAAAGTTGTTGTCGTCGCAGGCTTTCAGGGCATTAGCAACACCTTAGACTTAGAAATTACAACTTTAGGACGTGGTGGAAGCGACACTTCCGCCGTTGCTTTAGCTGCCGCTTTAAAGGCTGATTATTGCGAAATTTATACTGACGTACCAGGCATTTTGACCACCGATCCACGCCTAGTACCTCAAGCGCAGTTGATGGCAGAAATTACCTGCGATGAAATGCTAGAACTAGCGAGTTTGGGCGCAAAAGTTTTGCATCCTCGCGCTGTAGAAATTGCTCGAAATTACGGGGTAGAACTGGTAGTTCGTTCTAGCTGGAGTGAAGAACCTGGTACACGGGTAGTGTCGCCGATACCCAAAGAAAGAAGCCTTGTAGACTTAGAAATTGCTCGTCCGGTGGATGGGGTGGAATTAGATACAGATCAAGCTAGGGTGGCTTTATTGCGCGTACCCGATCGCCCAGGAGTAGCAGCGCGACTCTTTGGCGAAATTGCCAAGCAAAACTTGGATGTTGACTTAATCATTCAATCTATCCACGAAGGCAATACTAACGATATAGCTTTTACGGTAACTACACCCATGCTCAAACGAGCAGAAGCTGTAGCTAGTGCGATCGCCCCTGTACTGCGTTCTAATAGTAATTGCGCCCCCCAAGAAGCCGAAGTAATGATTCAGCCACAAATTGCCAAAGTCAGCATTGCTGGCGCTGGTATGATTGGTCGTCCGGGAGTAGCAGCGAAAATGTTTGCTACTTTATCGCAGGCGGGGGTAAATATTCAAATGATTTCAACTTCTGAAGTCAAAGTTAGTTGCGTAATTGATGCTAGTGATGGCGATCGCGCCATCAATGCCCTTTGTGCCGCCTTTGCAGTTACTAAACAAGATCCCAGTCAAAAAACTGTTAATACTGCCATCCCTCCAGTGCGGGGAGTCGCTCTAGACCTCAATCAAGCACGTTTGGCTATTAGGCAAGTACCCGATCGCCCCGGAACTGCCGCCCGCTTATTTGGGTTGTTAGCAGAAAATAGTATTAGTGTCGATACAATTATCCAATCTCAACGCTGTCGTATAGTTGACGGTGTACCCAAGCGCGATATTGCCTGTACGGTGGCGCAACTAGACGCACAATTGGCAAAAGAAACTTTAAAAAATGCGGCGCTAGAATTTGGTTGGGGTGAAATAGTCGTTGATAGTGCGATCGCTAAAGTAAGTATAGTTGGGGCAGGAATGCTCGGACAACCAGGAATTGCCGCTAAAATGTTTCAGGCCCTCGCCCAGCAGCAAATCAACATCCAAATGATCGCAACTTCAGAAATTAAAATTAGCTGCGTTGTCTCTCAAGAAGAAGGGGTTAAAGCCCTACAAGCAATTCACAGCGCTTTTGAGCTTGAAGGCAAAGACGAAATTCAAGTTTCTGCTTAACAATGCCCCCAAACTGATGCAGTCCGGGGGCTAAGAATAATTAAGCAGCTACAAAACCATAAATTAAGTTACTGACAACCGATAGCGCTAAAGCCCCAATTAACGCGCTCCAAATCCCTTGACGCAGCCGAAAACCACTTACAGCACTGGCTGTAATTGCCAAAGCAACGGCAGCAACAATAAACGTAACTAGCCCAGAGATTAAGCCAAAAGTCAACAGATTAGGAATAAAAAACACTGCCTTCAAAATTGGATTGATAACGGCGGCGACAACTCCTAAAACTGCGGCGGAAGTGTAAGCTTTTACTGGGCTATCAATTTCTACCCCTACAGGCAATTTGGTTACAATGAGCAAGCTTGAAGCACTAACTAGCCAAGCAATTAATAAACTTACAAGATCAAAGTGCATAATTTCATTCTCCTAATTTCAGACAGATTCTTAATACCAGTAGACTAATTTAGTCTAGAAATATTCATCTGTAAATTGGCAGAACTTGAGCTTATCTTTAGGGTGAAACTGTACTTGGTTGCGTCCTTGAGGGTGCTGTCGGAAAAACTGGAATAGTATTATTAACCCCCGGTGGGCTAGTAGGCGGTGTAGGTAAAGGTGCTGTACCTTGCAACGGGCTAGTAGTTGGTGAAGGATTGACAGGAATAGTCAAATTAGGAGCAACGGTAGTAGGGGTTTGAGTAGAAGCTGGTGGTAAAGTCGCCAAAGCAACGCGATCGCCTCCTACTTGTCGCATAATATCTAATACTTGCACCACATCGTCATAGCTTGATGTCCTAGAAGCATTCAACACCATCAAAGCCGTAGGGTTAGCCCGAAAATAAGTTTGTAAAGTTCCGGGCAATTGGTCTAAATTAATTGGTTGTTGTTCGACATAAATTTGTCCCACCGGATCTATAGTTACAATCAATCGTTGTTGCGCCTGGGGTGTTGTACTGGTATTTGCTTTAGGCAAATCTACATTAATTGCTTGCTGCCGAGTAAATTGCAAAGCTGCTAACAAAAAGAACGTCAATATACAAAAAATGACATCAATCAACGGAATAATCTGAATTTGGACTTCTTCAAGGGGTGAATGTAAATTAATTTTCATTTTGGTGATTTGTATAGCTCAAAACTGTGAATTGTCCCGGTGATTCTCGTTATTTTGCGGTGTCTGGTTGCCTTCTCGTTCGCCTATTTCCGTTGCTTCAGGGCTAGTAATTTGCTCATTCGGAGATGTACCTAAGTCTCGCGCGCGATCGCTTCCGTCGCCAAAATCTGATTGAAAACTTGTTGGTTGTTGCAACCTAGTAGGTTGGCTAGTTGTGATATTTTCTTTCGTAGTCACTAATTCTCGATTCGGGCGTTCTTCAATAGTTGACATACTTGCAGAGATATTTTGCCAGTATTGCCGATAAAGTAACTCTAAGTCGCTTCCCGATCTACGAAACACTTTAACTTGATTGACTACAAAACCTTGAAACAAGCGGTAAAAAACCAAACTACTAATTGCCACAATTAGCCCGGCGGCGGTACTAATCAACGATTGTCCAATTCCTGTAGTTACTCCCGCCGCCGCCGCCGTTCCCAAGTCTCCGAGGCGAATATTACCCAAAGACTGAATCAACCCTAATACTGTACCTAATAACCCTAATAGGGGCGCTAGAGCAATTACAGCTTCTAACACTTTTTCCCCTTGTCGCATCGATGACAGTTCATCTTCGGCGCTGGCTTCTAAGGCTAATCGAAAAAGCTCTGGATCGGGCTTTACAAGGCGCAAGGGCGCATAAAGAAACCGCCCAATAGGCTGATTAACAGCACGTTTGGCAAGTTCTGTTGCTGACCCCCAATTGGCACTAGCTGTATTTAAAATCCGATTGACAATCTCGCGTTCTTGGCTAAGAATCCTCACCCAAAACCACAATCTCTCAATAATCACGCTCAACGATAAAATCGATAAAGCCAGCAAAGGCCACATTGCTGGCCCACCATCTCGAAAAATCTGTACTACATCCACTGTTTTTACTCTCCTCCGTCCATTCCTCAGCCCACTATTTAAGCATCGTTAACCACAACGTTGCTTAAGGCACTTTAATTGTAGAGATTAACGCGCGATCGCCACCTAAAATTTTTGGGTCTACTCAACTTGCCTAGATTTTTAGACAACGGTAAATAGTAGCAACGTCCGCACTACAAAAGGACGGTTATTCACACCGCAATTTCTTGAATAGATTTGTCACAATTATAAATAACTGGAGGTTGAATAAATGAACTTTTCGATTCAATCAGTCTACTCTTGGTATCGCAATCTGCTTCGCAATCCAAAATACCGTTGGTGGGTAATTATTGCTACAGCCCTCTATTTTGTTAGTCCTATTGATATTGCACCGGACTTTTTGCCCATTGTTGGACAATTAGATGATGTATTTTTACTAACTCTTTTAGTTTCGGAAGTGTCCCAAATGGTAATCGAAGGCGTAAAAGCGCGGAAAAATTACTCGGAAACTGCCACTACTACCGATCCTACTAATACTACTAGCACCGTTGATATTGATGCGGTTTCGCTCAAATAACCAACCCAATTCTGATAGTGTGCGATCGCAACTGCTAATAACAATGCCGCTAATTCAATAAATGGATTAGCGGCATTATGCTATTTTGTTTTTTTGAGGGCGAACGAGGGGACTTGAACCCCCGAATGGTGGAATCACAATCCACTGCCTTAACCACTTGGCTACGCCCGCCATGCCATTAATTACCCTAACACAGTTTTGTAATTATTGGCTAATTTATTTTTATCTGACTCCAACTAATTTAATATCAATGAAATGTTACAGTAATTTGTATAGATTGTTCCCATGCCAACGCTGAGGATAGCGATCGCAGTAAATCTTAACCTTTGCTGATAACAAAAATAATTTTGTTTAATAGATAACAATTTTTAGTATGAACGCCCAACTACAACCTATCGTTACGCCAAAATTACAACAACCAAAGTTTGGCTTTAACGAATATGCAGAAAGATTAAACGGTAGAGCCGCTATGATTGGCTTTAGTTTTATGGTAATTATTGAGTACGTGACTAATCAAGGTGTGCTTACTTGGCTAGGCTTAAAATAGAGTTGCGC
>JACCVJ010000411.1 GCA_013698215.1 Tatlockia sp.
GAAGCTTGGACAGTTTTAGCGCCGATACTAGCAAATTGGGCGGTAGTTAGCGTACTTTATGGAGCATTTACAGCGATCGCCCAAACCGATATGAAAAAAATGGTAGCTTATAGCTCTATTGCTCATATGGGGTACGTGCTTCTAGCTGCGGCTAGTGCTACTCCTTTAAGCTTATTAGCCGCCGTTTTTCAAATGGTTAGTCACGGGCTAATCTCTGCTTTATTGTTTTTATTAGTGGGCGTAGTTTATCAAAAAACTGGCACTCGCAACTTAGATACTTTGAGCGGTTTATTGAACCCCGAACGCGGTTTACCTTTAATTGGTAGCTTAATGGTATTGGGAGTGATGGCGAGTTCGGGTATACCTGGAATGGTAGGTTTTATCTCGGAATTTCTGGTATTTCGCGGTAGTTTTGCCATGTTTCCTACCCAAACATTGCTTTGTATGATTGGTACGGGTTTGACCGCCGTTTACTTTTTGCTGTTAGTTAACCGCGTCTTTTTTGGTCGTCTTTCTACCCCGGCGCTAAATCTGCCCCCGGTGGATTGGTTTGACCGCACTCCAGCCATGGTTTTAGCTGTGGCGATCGTCATATTTGGGTTACAACCTGCTTGGATGTTGCGTTGGAGTGAGGCTACAACCACAACTTTTATGCCAACACCTGTAGCAATTGTTAGCCACAACACCGTTTTAGATGAGTATCAGCGATGATCGACATTACAAGTTCAAAATCTAGTCATCCTTTAGCGGCGTATATTGAGCGGCTAAAAACTGGGGAAGCTTTGCTCAAGGATAGTAAAGAAAATGTTTTAGATGTAGTCGGGATCTTGAAAAGCTACGGCATCGTGCTAGAAGCTTACTACAAAAATTTAATATACATTTCCGAGCATCAATTTTTGGTGATTTTTCCCTTTTTTAAATACTTCAATGGCGATGTTTCCTTAAAAAAATTGCTGAAACATTGGTGGGGCGATCGCATTAATTACGAATACGCCGAATACTGCATGAAAGGTATGCTTTGGCATGGTGGCGGCGCTTTAGACCAGTATTTAGATTCGCCAGAATTTATGGTAAATAGTCAAAAGGCAATTAAGGCAAGATTTAAGCTTAATCCGTTGATGTTAGGATTGCATCAACTTTTCCCTGACTATCTCCCCGAACAAGTACGCCAACAGGTTTATTACAGCGCCCTAGGGCAGTTTTGGCGGGTAATGAGCGAGATGTTTTTGAACTTAAGCGACTTCTTTGACAAAGGTGAAATCCAGTCGATTCCCCAGGTTGTAGATCACATCAAAAATGGCTTAGTTGCGGCGGCTAGTTTGCCGATTACTTACGCTGTTAAGTTAGATGGTTGCAGTTATGACATTATTCCAGCGTCGGCGGGGATAACATTTTTAGCAGATACCGCCGTCCCTTATGTAGAGGCGATTTTCTTTCGGGGTACGCCATTTTCAGGGACGGTTTCTTACAACGCCCAGGCGCATCAAATTCCGCCGGATTTGACTCGCTTTGATTATGGCGCTTTGTACGCTGATCCCTTGCCTATTGGCGGTTCGGGCATTCCTCCAACGTTGTTAATGCAAGACATGCGGCATTATCTCCCAGATTATATCCATGAGCTTTACCGCGATCGCAGTCGTAGAGGAGAGGACGATTTACGGGTACAAATTTGTATCAGTTTTCAAAAGTCGATGTTTTGTGTTACCACCGCCGCCATTTTGGGATTAATGCCTTACCCCCTCGATAGCCAAGATCCGGCTGATCAAAAAGCCAATCAAGTTTACTTAGAAGGGTGGATGGATCGGCTGGTTACTTCTCAATTGATTGAAGCAAATAGTTAACAATAAAAGTTCTTAAGGCACGCACCAACTACAAGAAAACAAAATGAAAAAGATAATTCAAGGTGTACATAGCTTTCAGACAAATTACTTAACAACTCACCGGGAAATGTTTGAGTTGCTCTCTCAAGGACAGCATCCGAGAGTATTATTTATTACTTGCTCTGATT
This sequence comes from Tatlockia sp., assembly GCA_013698215.1. GTDB lineage: Bacteria > Cyanobacteriota > Cyanobacteriia > Cyanobacteriales > Chroococcidiopsidaceae > Aliterella. Next base: position 2,009 of record JACCVJ010000411.1, read on the forward strand.
CCCGGATTGACCCGAATTTAATTACCCAAAGCGAACCAGGGGAAATGTTTATTATCCGCAATGCTGGTAATATCATTCCGGCTTACGGTGCAGCTAATGGTGGGGAAGGCGCGGCGGTAGAATATGCGGTACAAGCGTTGGGAATTAGAGAAATTATTGTTTGCGGACACTCCCACTGTGGCGCGATGAAGGGGCTACTAAAGTTAGATAAATTAGCAGAAGATATGCCCCTAGTTTATCAATGGCTCAAACACACTGAAGCCACGCGCCGCACGGTCAAGGAGAATTATCAGCACTATGAAGGCGAACAATTATTGCAGGTAACTATTGAGGAGAATGTGCTTACTCAAATAGAGAATTTGCGGACTTATCCCTCAATTCATTCCAAGCTGCATAAAGGTGAAATTGAGCTTCATGCTTGGATGTATCACATTGAAACGGGGGAAATATTAGAGTATGACTTTGTTCGTCGTGAATATCTATCGCCTCAAGGTCAGTTTTC
>JACCVJ010000462.1 GCA_013698215.1 Tatlockia sp.
TAGGAGCAAGTTCAAAAAACGAGTCGTGAACTTCATCGCCACTTAAAGGATAATCACAAGCGTAAAGCGTCCAGTGAACTAAAAGCAAATGTCCGCCCAGTTCTAAATGTTCTAATATCAACTGTTGGGCTTTTTTTAAGTCTTGCCAACTCCAGTAATAGCCAACCTCCGAAACTAGCGTTAAATCGAACATTTGAGCAGGGAATTGCTCTGGTACAGACATAATCTCAAAATGCACTTGAGGCAAATCTTGACAGCGCTCTATTGCTTGCGCTTGGGCTAATTTTGATACGTCAATAGAAAGTAAAGCGTCGCAACGCTGGGCGAGTTTTTGGGTTAATACACCAATAGATCCGCCAATTTCAAAAGCCGAACGATAGCGTTTTTTGGGTAAAGCGGCAACTGTGGCAGCATATTTATTAGCTTCGTATTCACTACTCTCAAACTTCCAAGGGTCTGGATCGCTACTATAAAGCTTGTCAAAGTAGCTAGGAGGTAAAGAGTTAGGTTGCGACTCGTTCATAATATTCCTCTAAATACACTTCTACTGAGCGGGTAAAGTTTGCCAACATTTCCGGTGTCAGCCGAAACCCCTGGGGGTCATCATCAATTAGATTAGTAATTTGAGAACGATAGGATGCGATCGCCTGTTGTTTCAATTCCACAACCGAGCTAATATCTAATCGCCAGCTAATAAGCTTCTTATTATCCCAGTTTGTACTTTGAGAGTCATCCCAATCCCAGATGGGATACTCTAGCAGACGCGGAGTCATATTTAAGCTAGTTAAAGCCTTACTAACTAACTGAAAACTGGCACGATGATCGGGGTGAGGATCGTAGCGTAGAGGTAAAAATACAATTTGTGGGCTAATTTGCGCTAGATAGTTACTAATATCGGCATTTTGCTCTGAAACCGAGCCGTCTTGTAAACGTAGAAACTTAATCGCCGTTGCTTCAACTCCTAATATTGCCAAAGCTGAGATTGTCTCGCTTTCGCGTAATTCAAGCAGCGCTAGGCGTGGATATTTTGTAGAGTTGGGATGAGACAAAGTACCATCACTAATTATCAGCACACGCACGTCACAACCAATAGAGCGTAACAAGGCGATCGCTCCTCCACAGCCTAAAGTCTCATCATCTGGGTGGGGTGCAACAATTAGCGCCTTACCAACAGCAATTTCTGCTACTGCAATCAATGGTAATTCTGGACTTGTTAAGAGAAGTCGGGCAACCATAGGGAATTAACCGGGGTAGTTTCTGTGATGGCGTACTTACCAGCGCTTCCCAAGGCTGCATCAAAAGCAGGTTGGCGCAGATATAAACTTAAATCGCGAATAATGCGCTCCATCGGATAAGGAGGTAATAAGCCACGAGTACCAACAATTCGTTCGCATAATTGCATCGCATCCATACAAATTTGCTCAATCGCTGTTCTTACCATATTGGTATAAGCTACTAATTTTTCTGCCTGGGGATGGTCAATATTAGGATAACCGCCAAAAATCGGTGCGTAGAGCGCAACTAAATCCGCCGCACCCCGTAGCCAAAGATTTCCGCTTTCAATTGCGATCGCCATTTTACCAATTCGGGCTTGTTGATGCGCGTCTTCCGTCCTATTTAGCTCGTGCAAATACTGCCGCGTCGCGTCAAATAATGCCTCTGCTCCCCCCAACTGCACGGCGGCAAATCTAATTACTCCCGCCGTCAACCAAGGTTGCCGATAATAATCTCCTGGTTTACCAATCAACCACTTAGCATCTAATTCTACGCCGCTAAAATCTACTTTATAACTAGCCGTTGCCCGCATTCCCATCGGTTGCCACCACGCCGGATCGCTAACTGTCGCTACTTCTTCCATCGGCACAATACACATTTGCCATGTGCCATCACTTAGCGCTCCATTGACAAAAGGGCGCTCGACGTACCCGGAGCCGGAAGCAAAGGTTTTCGAGCCTTCTAGCCTGTAGCGTCCATCGCTGAGGGGGATAATTTTTACACCGTCTTCCGCTTCAGCATTCCATACCCCAAAGATTTTTTGGTTGCGCGCATCTTTGGCTAATTCCTCAATTTGTTCCTTTGTACCAAAACTCTGCACCAGTTGTAGGGCGTTAACATGTCCTTCATAAATCCGTCCTACCGCTAAATTACCGCTTCCAATGTGCTTAAGCAACATCAGCGTTTCGTAAATGGTACTTGCGTCTATTCCTGCACCCCACCCACCTAAATGTTGTTGCAGTGGCGCGTCTAGCAATCCACCATTAGCAATTAATTCAAATTCCTGCACTGGAAAAGCGCCTAGGCGATCAATAAACGCAGCATTATTTGCACAATAAGCCACTATTTCTTTAGCTTTAGCTAGGTGGCTAATAGCTGTACAGCTAACTTTTGACTTCGTGCTATACAATTGAGTATTGATATTTCCCCCTTCTGAAACAGCCTTGACAGTACTGCTAAGAATAATGACTTAATAGTCTGCTTTAACACCTCTATCTTCTGCGTGATGTGACGGCTCAGTTGAGTTTTTAGCAGATTTTGCCTTCATCTACTTGCATTTATTTTTTTGCTGTAACTACATAGCCTGTAGTCAGCTCTCACAAATTTAGGCTTTTAGCAGCTAAACATCTCTACAGCCTCAATCCATCATAAATTTGCTGTAGAAAGTGCCGATTTTTACAAAGAGCAATAATTAAATCAAGAATTATATCAATCTGACTTTTTTCCGTAGTTTACCGGATTCCCTGATATTTGTAGAATAGATAAACTTGACTAGCAATCAAATTTTTTATGATCAAAACATGAATTTACCAACAAGTTTCGATTTTGAAGACGATAAATTTAACGCTCCACCATCGCAAGTTATTCCTTGGTGTCAACTGATTAATCCCAGGTATGATAACAGTGAAATGCAACCCTATGGATTAGCGATTAAAGTAGACAATGCTAAAGCTGTGGGTTTTACTCCTGATTCAAACTGGCGAGAAGTTGATTATGCTTTTAGCACGGGAGAAATTCAACAACTGTTTATTACCAACACACCACGATTAGTTATTATTCGCCGGGGGCCATTGTCGCTCAAAAACCGCGAAACTGGAGAAAAAATTGGTACGCTTAAAGACCATTACGATGCTTTTTTAACAGACAAAATTAAATTTAAAACCTACACTCGCCACCTAATTTATTTAGTTGATGGCAACAAAAAATTTCTGCATAAGTTTCCCTTGCAGCTAACAGTAAATGGTGCAGCAGGAGCAAGTTTTAGTAAGGCTTATTACGATTACAATAAGCAAAGTAGAGAGTTAACTGGATTTTTGGGTGAATTAGAAAAAGCCTACGCTCAGTATCGTCAACAACCAGTTTCCGCCAAAAGTGGTTTGTTTTACGCTCACGGCATTTTTTGCCCAATAATTGCTTCTGAAGAAAGAGGAAGCGGCGAAAATACGGCTTTAGTTGCAACGACTACAGACTATGAACAGCCTACGGTTGATACTTTAAGTAAATACTTAATTGCGGCTGATGCGGAGGAATCGCAGATAATTACTCAGGCTTTTGAAGAACATAAAGAATTTGGCAAAGAGAACATTAAAGTTGAACCTCCCAAAATGGCGATCGCCGCCGCTTCTAATTCGTATACTTACGCTGATGACGATGAATTTGATTCTCCACCCTATTAAGAAACGTAATTAGCTGTTAGTTTTGCCCGGCGAGGAAAAACTAACAGCCTGTAACTATTGCTAATTTCAGGCTGTTTATAAGAGATTAAGACTTTTTTACTTCAGGAGTAAGTAATATAGTTGACCTCTACTACCTGTGACTCCCGCGCGATCGCCTGCAAGTTTGCCCGTACCCATAAAATAATCTACTCGTCCCGCGCCTTTAATGGCACTACCCGCGTCTTGATCCAAAACATAACGGCTAACACTGCGATACTGCATTATTGCTGGGTAATTATTTTTAAGTAGCGCTGTAGAATCATCCGCAAAAGGCAAGCTAGTATGAATCAGTGCTAAAGCCCCTGGCGGCATTAAAGCCTTATCAGTCGCAATTGAGCGCTCGGCGGTTACAGGTATGCCCAGGCTTCCTGTAGCTGGCGCTCCGTAGGTTTTGCGGAAAAATACAAAGCTGCGGTTGCGAGGTAAATAACTGCTTAATTCCCAAGGTTTTTGCGTAAAGTAGTTAATCATTACAGGTAAAGTTAGCCCCGGAAGCGGCAATTTGCCATCTTTAGCTAATTCCTTGCCAATACTGGTGTAAGGATAATCAGTTTTAGCCGCATACCCAATACTCATTTGAATCCCATCAGTGAGATTAAATCTAGCCGAGCCTTGAATTTGAGCTAAAAAAGCTTCTAAGCGATCGCTTAACCAAACCAATTCTAAGCCCTTGAGCTTGCTTTTTGCCCCCAATAAACCGTCCCGCCCTTCTAACTGAGCGCGAGTAGGATGAGGCTTAGACCACTTTTTAAAGTTGCTAGGCATTTGATACAACGGAAACCGATATTTCTCCGTTTTGAAGCGACTAGCCTCGTACATTGGCTCGTAATAGGCGGTAAATAAGACTTCTCCTTTACCATCTCTACCCGTCGAACGATAAAAAACAAAATCCCGTTTTACCGCCTGCTGAAGATCGGCGGGAGTTTTGGCTGTAATTACCAATTTGCGGAAGTGGACTAAACTGCGCCGGACGCGATCGCGGGTAATACCACTAGCGCTATATTTGCGGTAAGCTTTCAACGCGCCAGGGGAATTGACGTAACGCAAACTGCTATCGACAGATTTTAGTACCTCTTTCCAGTCGCCTTCACGACCGTTTTCACCCCATATTTGCTCGTCTAGTCCCAAATTGTCATTTTGCGTCTGTGGAGGAGCTTTTGTGGCTTGCAGTACGCCAGCAATCGCAGGAATAGGAGCAAGAGCGATCGCTATCCCAACCGAGGTCAGTAAACTAATTATTTTTTTCATCAATTACTAATATCTTTCTACACTAGAACTAAACACTGGTTCTACTCGAATTGCCAAAATTTTGGATGGACGCACCACCATGTACTCTCCCTGGACGTTTTTAATCGGTACGCTAATAAATTCACTGGAAGCTGACTTAGGCACAAGTTCGCTACTGTACCATTTTTGAAATTCCTGAATATTACTAAAACGTATTTCTTCCCGGTGTCCACCTTCAATCATTAGGTGTACGACGTACTCGTTAGGAGTTCTGGGCATAGAATCGAGCTACCTTAATTAGTGACGACGAACTGTTAGTCAAGGGTAAGTTTACCTAAAAAATGAATGGTTTAACCCCAGTTGAGGTTAGCCAAACACGTAAATACTGGAGGCGATCGCGCACATGACAATCAATTAACCACGATTAACGCAAATTTTGCAACCGCAGATTTAGTTTTTTTGCCCACACAACCCCAAAAACTAACAGTTCTTTGGGCTAAGACGCTCGTTTAACTAATAATTGTGCCTGAACTTGCATTTGTTGGCGCTTTTAGCTGCAACACAAGGGATGCAAAGCTCTGCGTGCGCGCTTGCGCTATCGCGCTTTGTCCATCTTTCAAAAGTCTGACAAAGGTAACAGTAAAACCCTTAATTTAACTTTTTTAACGATTTTTACTGGTTCAGCAACACAAGAGCAATATTTGTGTTAACTTTCTAAATGAAGATTACATTCGGTTGTGCAGTTTATTTTTATCTATAACGATAAGTCTCTCTCCGAATCTAACTCTCATCAACCTATGATTCCAGAGAGCGCTTATGTCAATTTACGTCGGTAATCTATCCTATGAAGTAGGACAAGATGACCTCAAACAAGTTTTCGCTGAATACGGAACTGTCAATCGCGTTCAAGTTCCCACAGATCGGGAAACTGGCAGAGCGCGAGGCTTCGCTTTTGTAGAGATGGGTACAGAAGCAGAAGAAACAGCAGCAATTGAAGCTCTCGATGGCGCTGAGTGGATGGGTCGGGCATTAAAAGTCAATAAAGCCAAGCCTAAAGAAGATAGAGGCGGTTCGTCAGGTGGTAGACAAGGTAACAATAGTGGTGGATATTCTCGCCGCTAATAAACGGCTTGAGTTTGAAGCCTTTAGATTAACTACTAAAAATAGTTAAGCCAAGCCTACATCCAGTACGATAATATTTAACTGAAAATTTCAGTTTTTAAAAGCAGGCTCCTAGTCTGCTTTTTGTGTATTAGTAAGCAGCTTTAAACAAGTTTTACCAGTTTTGCACTAAGATCCCACAACTGCTTGGCTTTGCTATCGTCGCTGGCTTCGTTAGAAATTTCTTGAACAAAAGATTGGCGATCTTTTTGTTGACGATTTCCCCAACTCCAATAGACACCAGAACGATTATATTGGGGTTTGGCTACTACTTCTGCCACTCGTTCTCCGGCTAACTCCTCCGACACATAACCGCCAGTAATATTTTTTTGAAAAAGCGGAAAAAGTTTTTGAAATAAAGGATAATGATGGCGAAAAAGTCCTGTAGTTGCTACACAGCCAGGATAAAGACAACTAAAAATAATCCCTGTAGACTCGTGATAACGCCGATGCAATTCGCGCATAGTCAAAACATTACAGAGTTTGCTATCTTTGTAAGCTTTACCGGGTTTAAACTTTTTGCCGTCAATCAT
>JACCVJ010000475.1 GCA_013698215.1 Tatlockia sp.
TGCTCCATTTGGCCCTAAAAGCCCAAAGATTTCCCCTGGCTCAATTTGCAGCGAAACATTTTTAACTGCTTCTACCGAGCCATAGCTTTTTTGTAAGTTTTCAATTTTTACGGCGGGAGCCATCAGCCTTTCTCCCTAAATATACATTTCACGGGCAATTTCTATTTTAGCCGGATCAGATATTTATTTTACGTTTTTTCTGTACTACCGTCTTGACGGAGCTTGTTAAAAAACTCAGGGATATTATCTAAATCTTCCACCGAGGTCAAAGCTGGAAATGTTACCCAATTTGCTTCTACGTTCAATTTTTCAATATAAGCGCTGATAACCTCACTATCTTCTCGATGCTGAAGCAAGTAAGCTCGTAATTCTTTTTTGTCCATTGCCTCAAAGTTTGGTTTCATATATCAAACCTCCACTTACCATTGCGATCTATCAATATTTGCATTTCTTCGCCTGCTAAAATGAACACTTCGCCCGTAGGTTTATCAAGGCAAACTAAATAAAGAGGTCGGTACATTATTGTTAGCCGTTGGCAAAGAATAAAACAAGTGAATATCTGAGCATCTGTAGGAATAATTGTCCATCCTTAATATTTTCACGTTGATGTAAAGCGATCGCACCTCCTAAATTAAAAGCGCGATCGCATCTTTAATTACAAACCCGTTGCTACAGCGTTAACTAGGTAATGAGTAAAAGGTAATGAGTCAACAATCATCGCCGCGCAAAGAGCCATCATGTAGATAATGGAGTAAAAAAACAAACTTCTAGCTAATTCTTTACTATCTGGTTCACGCTGCAACTCCCAAGCTTTTTTGATAAAAATAGTTGCCAAAAATGCCGCCAAAACTCCGTAAACTATCCCAGAAACATTTAAGGGGTAGATAAGCAAAAACGTAGAAGGGATGAGAACTAAGGTATAAAGCCAAATTTGCTTAGTAGTAGCTTCATTACCCGCAACTACAGGAAGCATTGGTACGCCCACTTTGGCATAGTCATCGCGAATCATTAAAGCCAGCGCCCAGAAATGGGGCGGAGTCCACAAAAACACGATCGCAAATATTACCCAAGCCGCCCAACTCAATGTGCCTGTAACCGCCGCCCAACCTACCAGCGCAGGTATTGCCCCCGCAGCGCCACCAATAACAATGTTTTGGCTAGTATGGCGTTTGAGCAAATGCGTGTAAATAACCACATAGAAGACGATGCCAGACATTGCTAATAGAGCGCTTAGTAAGTTAGCAAAGACGGTTAATAGAGTAAAAGAAAGAATGGTAAGAGCGATCGCAAATATCAACGCATCTCGCGGCTGTACTTTACCTGACGGTAAAGGACGATGGCGGGTACGTTCCATAGCATAATCAATATCGCGATCGTAAATGCAGTTAATTGTTTGGGCTGCCGCCGCAGCTAATGTACCACCACTAAGAGTTACTAGCAGCAATAGAGGGTCTACTTGTCCATTGCTGGCAATCCACATACTACTAGCGGTCGTAATTAACAATAGCGGGATAATTCTCGGCTTTGTCAACTGGTAGTAGCTGCGAACAACTTCGGCAAAATTTTCATGGCGACGAGAAATGCTAGTCCCGATCATGCTCAATCCTTAATCATTGAAACAACAAATTAAAAAACAAATAGCCTATATCTAAATCAACGTGCTGTTACCAAAAAAGCACGAAGCCCAGTTACGGGCGCGCTGGCGCGATCGCGCCATCCCAAAACTGTAAAAGTAACAAGAGATCCTAGTAATGCTGCTCCTACAGCTTGATGAGCTACAGTAAGCGGCTCTATTTGGAGGTGTAAGCGCAAGGTAGCAATCCCTAACAAAATTTGCAATAGTAATAACCCACCCGTCATATTAGCCAATAGCCGTAAAGTAGGGTGCAAAGCCGGAGTCCGCCAAGACATCCACACTACAGCCATAATTGCCAAACTAGGCAACACGACAAAGCCGATATGACTGTACATAACACTGCATAAAGCTTTAACCGTCAAACACTGATGCAGCGCCCACCGCGACGCAACCAA
>JACCVJ010000480.1 GCA_013698215.1 Tatlockia sp.
GCCGATTTTGACATCAAGTTCGGTGCGGCTACCGTCGTCGTTGCGCTTGCCAGGCCCGACGTTAACAATTTCCCCTACTTGGGGCTTTTCCTTAGCGTTATCGGGCAAATATAGACCTCCGGCGGTCTTTTCTTCGGCGGCGCTGACTTTGACAAATACGCGATCGCCTAGGGGGCTAACTGTCGATACACTTAAAGTTACTGCTGCCATATATCTATCTCTCCTTTAAAAAATTAGCACTCTCTGCTCCTGAGTGCTAATTTAGCTAAATATAGTGACTAAAAGCAACAAAATTTTGTGTACGGGTTTCCGAACTTACTTCTTGAGATCGTGGCAATGGTTATGGTAATTGAGTTAAGAGCGCAATATCTATTTCGAGAAAAAATTATCTTTCGTAACAATGACCCCAGAAAATACCGCCCCAATTGAAGAAATCCTACCGAGTCAATCTTTGGCTGATAGCGTTAAAAGTTTAGGTCTAGAGCAAATTCAACGCCATTTATTTATCTGTGCTGACCCAACTTTTCCTCAATGCTGTTCCAAGGAGGCAAGTTTAGAATCTTGGGAGTACCTCAAAAAACGTTTGAAACAGTTAAAACTTGATAAACCCACAAGTCTGCGCCCTAGTTGTATATTTCGCACCAAAGCTAATTGCTTGCGTGTTTGTAGCTCTGGGCCAATCCTAGTAGTTTATCCTGATGGGGTTTGGTATCGTCAAGCAACTCCTGAAGTTATTGAGCGAATTATTCAAGAACATTTGATTAATAACCGCGTAGTTGAAGAATATGCCTTTTTAACTCATCCCTTGCCGCAACCTGTAAATTTTGATACATCAATAAGTGAACAATAGTAACAGTTATTTTTTCACTCAAACAATGTAAAAGCTATCAGTAACTATTGTTGGTAAGATTGCGAAGATTTTAGACGGAAAAAATAACATATCACAACGCATTAGATATACTATATAATTCCGTAGCATTACTGGAATCGCTATCTTTCGAGATTAGAGAATTAGGTGCGATCGCAAGATAGTATCAAAAGAACAAGATAAGCCACCTATTATAAAATTTCATCAAATTATAAAGTAACCACAGTAGCAAAGTATGAAAGAAACTAGCACTAAAGAACACAAAAGACTGCTATTAATTGACGACGATCCGAATTTAATATTGTTGGTCAAGGATTATTTAGAATTTCGGGGTTATGAAGTTATCACCGCAGAAAATGGCAGAGAAGCTTTAGATGTTTTAGAAACCGATGTCCCAGACATGATTGTTTGTGATGTGATGATGCCAGAAATGGATGGCTATGATTTTGTAAGTAATGTCCGCGAAAATGAGCGCACTAGCTGGATTCCCGTCTTGTTTCTTTCAGCCAAAGGTCAACCGCAAGACCGAGTTAAGGGGTTAAATGTGGGCGCAGATGTGTATATGGTAAAACCTTTTGAGCCAGAAGAATTAGTAGCTCAAGTAGAAGCTTCGCTCAAACAAGCCTATAGGCAAAGACAGCAATCGACAGAGGGAGCAGATAATGAATCAAAAATTCAAGTTCCCTTCGATGTTCACCTGACGCAAACAGAGATGAAGGTTGTGCAGTTTGTTGCTAGAGGTTTGGCAAATAAAAATATAGCTGACGAACTCAATGTCAGTCAGCGTACTGTAGAAAGTCATGTTTCTAATATGTTAGGCAAAACTGGGTTGCACAATCGCACAGAATTAGCTCGGTGGGCAATTGAAAACGAAATGACTTAAACTGTTACCAGCCATCGTCTTGGGGTGTTGATTGACCCCAAATTTCTAAATCCAACTCATTAAGGTAAATCAAAGCGCTTTGAATTTGCTCGGCTTTGCCACGAAGTTCTAATTCAAACTAGGCATCATCACGCATATTTGCGCCCAGTAGAGCGCGGCGATATTTACGGTGATACCGTAATGGGAAACTAAGCGCGAAATTACTGGTTCTTCGTGCAAGTCTTTGGGGATACGAATTTTGATTCGTGTTTGCGTTTGCCTTGATGTCTGCAAAGATGGAGGAAACGTTGAAACATTGCGAGAATTTGGGGTAGCCATAACGCGCTCTCCTATTCAATATCTTTGATTTGAGTTTTACGTTCGAGAATTTCTTTTAATACCAACGTTACTAAAGCTAAACCTGCTAGCAAAACCGCCGCAGAAAAGGCAGATTCGGTTTGATACTGTTTGTAAGCTTCTTCAACAAATAGGGGCAAAGTTTGAGTTTTGCCGCCAATATTTCCCGACACTACCGAAACGGCTCCAAACTCGCCCATAACTCTAGCATTGGTCAAAATCACCCCGTAGAGCAAACCCCAGCGAATATTGGGGAGAGTGACGCGCCAAAAGGTTTGCCAATCGCTTGCTCCTAGAGTTCTTGCGGCTTCTTCTTGATCAAAACCGGATTCCTCTAAAACAGGGATAACTTCACGGGCGACAAAAGGCATCGTAATAAATGCACTAGCAATTACCATTGCTGGGAGGGCAAAAATAATTTTAATATTTGCCGCATTTAGTGCTGGCCCAAACCAACCATTGCGCCCGTAGAGTAGCACGAGCATTAGTCCTGCTACTACCGGAGAAACAGCAAAAGGCACGTCTAGAATACTAATGAGCAATGTTCGCCCACGAAACTGATTTCGGGCAATTACCCACGCTGCACAAAGTCCAAAAACGGTGTTGATGGGGACAACAATTAAGGCAATGATGACTGTGAGTTTGACCGCATGAAGAAAAACAGGTTGGGTTAGGTTTGTCAAAAAAGGCCCAAAGCCAGACTTAAAGGCCTGAGCAAAGACATTTGCGGCAGGAATAAATAGAATTAAGGCAAGATAAGCGATCGCAATCCCAATTAAAACAAATTTTACCCAAGGGCGATCGCCATTAATCGCTAATTTTTTCTTAGCTAAACCAGGATTAAAGTTCATAGCGTCGCCCCCAAGCTTGCAATAGATTGATTGCTAACAAAACCCCTAGAGAAATTACTAGCAAAACTGTACCGATTACCGTTGCGCCCGAATAATCGTACTGTTCTAGGCGTTGAATAATTAGCACCGAGGCAATCAAGTCTTGAAAAGGGATATTTGAGGCAACAATTACCACCGAACCATATTCCCCCACCGCGCGAGAAAAGGCTAAGGCGATTCCCGTCAGCATTGCAGGCATTAAAGGCGGCAAAATTACCCGCCAAAAAGTCTGCCATCTAGAAGCCCCTAAAGACCATGCCGCTTCTTCGATCTCTTTTTCCATTTCCTGCAATACAGGCTGCAAAGCTCGCACTACAAAGGGCAAGGAGATGAATAACATCGCCACCCCTACCCCCAAGCGGGTAAAAGCAATTTTAATTCCGTAGGGTGCTACCAAAGAGCCAAGCCAGCCTTTATCACTGTAAACCGTTGCTAAAGTTAAACCTGCAACGGAGGTAGGCAGAGCAAAGGGTAAATCGATTGACGCATCTACTAAGCGTTTGAGAGGGAAATCGTACCTAACTAACACCCAAGCAATCAATAGTCCCAAAACTCCGTTAATTAGAGCCGCTACAAAGGCGGTAACGAAGGTAACATCATAGGTTGCTAAAGCAACAGGACTTGTGGCAATTTTCCAAAAGTCAAGGGGCTTTTCTGTCGCTGCTTTTAATATCAAAGCCGATACAGGCAAAAGCAGCACAATAGTTAGGTAGCCTAAAGTAATTCGCCAAGGTATAGATAGCCCTAATAGTTTGTTTAAGGGTTGCCATCCTGGTTTTTTTTGCTTGGAGTAAGAAGATACCATTTATAGTTTTTTAGGCGAATATTTCCCTAACTAGCTTGAATTTTGTCGAAAACTGCCCCATCTTCAAAAAACTTTTTCTGAATTTCATCCCATCCCCCCATATCTTGAGCAGTAAATAAGTTTTTAATCGGCACGTACTGCTTTGACACTTCCGCAGCTACGCTAGGATCTACTGGTCGAAAGCCTACTTTAGCAAATTCTCGTTGTGCTTCTGGACTGTAAAGATATTCAACAAATGCTTGGGCAATTTCTCTTGTGCCGTGTTTGTCAACGTTGGCATCTACAACCGCTACAGGATTATCGATGGAGATGTTCACGTCAGGGACTATGTAGGGCAGTTTTTCGCCATTTAATCCTGCTAAAATTACTTCATTTTCGTAGTTAATTAACACATCTCCCTGCCCTTGCTTAAAAAATACATCGCTAGATTCGCGCGCATCTCTAGGCAATATAGGAGCATTTTTAATTACTTTAGTTACAAAATCTAGGGCTTTTGCTTCATCTCCTCCGGTTCTGGTTACAGAACCCCACAATCCCAAAAAGTTCCATCTCGCACCACCGGAAGTTTTAGGATTCGCAGTAATTACGCCTACTCCTGGCTTAGATAAATCAGCCCAAGTTTTAATGCCTTTGGGGTTGCCTTCACGGGTAACTAATACTGCTACAGATTTATGTACGATCGCATT
>JACCVJ010000483.1 GCA_013698215.1 Tatlockia sp.
CAACTTAATTTTTCAAATAGGACAGTTATTCGGTAACATAAAGGTATGTTGCTAACAATAGCTAGGACTTATATACTATAAGGGAGACAAAGGTACAGCAATGAGCATAAAACTTAATCTTTGACTAAGTGGCTAAAGGTTGCTCCAATATGATACTCCTAGAAATATCATCACAAGAAGCCGCTTTTTAAGAACGGAAGTTTAAAAAAGTTTACTATTTTTACATCCATGCCAGTTCTACCTTGTCTTACCAGTTTTTCTTTAGACTACAAAAAACTATATCAATTTCTCTTAGCTTGCCAGCAAAAATGTTTGCTCAATAGTTGCCAGCAATTCGTTAGCATACCTATGGCAATTGAACAAGTAGATCCGTTAGTTGTTTTTGAAAATATTGCCCAAGTTGAACAATTAAACTTTTATTTTGAGCATAAAGGCAAACAAGAAGCAACGGCGGCAATGGATGCGATCGCTCAATTACACTTACAAGGTAAAAATAGATTTAGTAAAGTTCAAGAGTTTATCAAATCTTGTCAAGCAAAGACAGTAATTTTTAGCAATCTTAATAATATTGCTTTACCGCCGCGTTTTTTATGTAGTTTTAGTTTTTTTGACGAAAACGGGGCAAATTATCCTTTTCCCGCCGCTACCGTATTTTTACCACGCTGGCAAATTACTAAGTGTATCAACTTCTGTGTATTAGTTGCGAATCTAGTCATTGATGCTAAGACAAACTTAGAAATATTACTAGACGACTTACAAAATAATATTCAAAATATCCTCAGCTTAGATGGTCGATTAAATAAATATCATCTACCAGGCAAGTTAATCAAAAAAGATGTATCAAATATAGACAGATTCAAACAAACAATCTTATCAGCGCTTGAATCTATCCAGCAGAAAAAGCTAGACAAAATAGTTTTAGCTCAAACCCTAGATGTATTGTCTGGCAATGATTTCAGCTTATATAACTCTTTAAATAATTTGCGGCAAATCCACCCAAATTGTTATGTATTTTCGACAAGCAACGGCAAAGGACAAAACTTTATCGGTGCAAGTCCAGAGCGTTTAATCAGTATACGCGATCGCCAATTAGTTATCGATGCCTTAGCAGGAAGCGCCCCACGAGGAAAAACCGCCACCGAAGACGCAGACTTAGCAAACTTATTACTAAATAGCGACAAAGAAAAACGCGAACATAAAGTAGTTATAGATTTTATTACTCAACACTTACAGGCGCTAGGAATAGAAGCCAATATATTATCCCCCAGATTGCGCCAACTATGCAATATTCAACACCTGTGGACACCGATAGAGGCAAAAATCCCCGTTAATGTGCATCCTTTGGAGATTGTGGCACAATTGCACCCCACCCCCGCCGTTGCAGGAGTTTCTAGAGACTTAGCTTGCGCGGAAATTCGGCGTTATGAAGACTTTGAACGTGGATTGTACGCCGCACCTTTAGGATGGGTAGATTACCAAGGAAACAGCGAATTTATTGTTGGTATTCGTTCGGCTTTAATAGATGGCGATCGCGCTAGACTGTACGCAGGAGCAGGAATCGTCAAAGGTTCTGACCCAGATAAAGAATTAGCCGAAATTCAACTAAAACTCCAAGCCTTGCTAAAAGCCTTGGTTTAATCTAAATCCCGATGTTGAAAAGATTTAGCATCAACCCCGGTATAAGTTGCCGCAATGTGTCCATTTCCTACAAGCTGATACTTGTAAGTAACCAGCCCTTCTAAGCCCACTGGGCCGCGCGGGGATAGCTTTTGGGTACTAACTCCTACTTCTGCCCCAAAACCATAGCGGAAGCCGTCAGCAAAGCGCGTAGAACAGTTGTGATAAACCCCGGCGCTATTAACTTGAGATAGGAAAATATTTGCAGTGGTAGAATCTTCTGTTGCGATCGCATCAGTATGTCCTGAACCATAATAATTAATGTGGGAAGTCGCATCGGCTAAAGAATCGACTATTTTAATTGACAAAATCAAATCGCTGTATTCTGTCTCCCAGTCGGTATCGTTGACGAAAGCTACATCAATAATTTTGCGCGTACTTTCATCGCCTCTTAACTCTACAAAGCGCTGTTGTAAAGCCTTTGCTACAACGGGGAGAAACTTCGCCGCAATATCAGTATGAACTAGCAACGTTTCAATCGCATTGCAAGCGGCGGGGTATTGAGTTTTGGCATCAATGGCAATTTCTACCGCTTTGGCTATATCCGCCGCCGCATCCACGTATAAATGACAGATGCCTTCAGCGTGACCTAATACAGGAATATGCGTATTATTTTGCACAAAGCGGACAAAAGAGTTAGACCCTCTAGGGATAATTAAATCTACATACCTATCTAACTTTAATAGTTCTAAAGTTTCTTCTCTAGTAGTAAGTAATTGCACAACTTCGGGGCTAATGTTTGTTTGAGCAAGTCCAGTGTGAATTGCTGTTAAGATTGCTTGACAAGAGTTAATCGCCTCTTGTCCGCATTTGAGGATTACCCCATTTCCCGACTTAATTGCCAAAGTAGAAATTTGAATTGCCGCGTCGGGTCTTGCTTCAAAAATAACGCCTAAAACACCTAATGGACAAGTAACCCGCTTAAGGATTAAATTGTCATCTAGTTGGCGATGAATTTGAATTGCACCTACAGGATCGCTTAATTTGGCGACATCTCGCACTCCAGCAATTGCATCGTTTAGCTTGGCTTCGTCCAACTTTAGGCGGTTGTATAAAGGTTTGGGAATGCCTGCACTGACAGCGGTTTGGCAATCAATCCCATTAGCAATGATAATTTCGGGCTTTGCTGATTCTAAAGCTAGTGCGATCGCATTTATTGCCCGATTTTTCTCCTCAGTTGTAAGCGTGGCGAGATTTTGGGCATGATTACGACAAGTAGACGCGACTTTAATTAAAGAATTATCCATACTACTTAAATAAATATTGCATCGTTATTTTGATAGTTTTATTCTGGTTAAGATCGAAACTTGCTTCAGTAAACTTGGGAGCGCGAGTTTTTGCTTTAGGATTATTAGAAATCCCAAAACCTTCTGAAGGAATTCCAAAAGCGTTAGTATTTAACTTGCTGTCGCTGTTTTTATCTGCATACAAAGCAACGGCATAACTACCAGGTTTTAAGCCGTAAAAGTTTTTACTAGCAACGGTTCCCGTCACTTTAGTACATCCGCTTTGCACCACACCTCTAGCACTTCCCGGAAATCCTTGCTCGCCAGAGTAAACTCTTAGGCAAACTTGCCCCGATTGATGCCTCAATCCATCTATTACAACTGTTAACTTTG
>JACCVJ010000230.1 GCA_013698215.1 Tatlockia sp.
CTTCATTTTCATTCACCTTGAAGAACATCCCTCTTGCTCCTTGACCACCTTAGGCTAGTAGTCAGAGTTACGTTCGGGGTCTGCATATTCTGGTTAGATTGCTCCTTCCTTCTGACCGGACTACATAAAATAGTCTTTTCCGCGAGGGCTGACGGTGTGAATCGTCAGGAGGTTTGAAAGAACACTTAAGTTCAGTGTTTCTTTTCCTTTGAAAGGGAAAAGACCTCAGACCAATAGTAGAGTTGGGAGACGGGTTATGACCCGCCCCTAGCGGATGCTAGGTTCTACAAACCGACCAGTTCAGGTCGCACTTCGATATCGAGTTCTATGACTCGTTTATCTATTCCGTTGACACTGGAGTTTAGATTTAGGAACAGAATTTTCTGGGCATCGTGTGCCGAGCGTCCCGTTCTAAACCCATAGCTCCTAGCATGGAAAGTTGTTTCGTGGGCGGGTTCTAGTGCGTATTTTACGAGGCATTGCCACGCTCTATCCGAGATTGTAGGCACTTTTAGCATCCGTATAGTTCCGTCCTTTTTAGGGATAGGAATTTCTCGTAGCTTTTTATGAACCCATGTGTTAACGTTTGCCTTAAGCTCCAGGCTCAAAGCAAAGCGTTCTTCAAAAATGAGGGACGCTTTTCCATCAACACCCGCCGTTTTCTTACCAGCATTTAACTGAGTTACTTGTCGAATAGCCAGATATCTTGCAGCTAGTGACTTCAAGATAAGTTTCTGTAGATACTTAGCTTTACGCTTGTCTCCAACGGAAACTGCTTTGTACACGCGCTTTTGCAATCGGAATAAGTCTTTTTGAAATTTCTTCCAAGGGAGACTCGTCCAAAGTTCACTAGCGTTATCGCTGTGTCTAACCATGATTTGCTCCAGTGAGTGTATTCTTTGAACCTTGCGGCAATTGCGCCGCATCCTACCCGGTTTGAGGGATTCCGTCGCTCGTCTGACCTACTAAGGGTACGAAGCGTTCGACTGAGCGCTCACGCCGAAGTCCTTAGACCTACAAACCGTTTTTATTCGTTCCTCAGGTTTGATTGTTAGTTCCCTTAGACTGATTCACTTTGACCGCCAAAACCCCTTACTCTTACCGATGTCAAGAGAAGACTCGGCGGGATACTAATCTCTGGCGTGGTCAGGGTTAATCAGGTTGATTATGTTACGCCCTGCCGCTCAACAGGTCACTTTTCTAGAATCTGTTTAGTCATAGGAACTCCCTGTTAGCGCCAGTGTCAGCCCGTAACGGGTGTCTGGTTGCGCCCTGTTCCCCGCTTTACTCTACAATAATCGAGCTTGTTCGGTAGGGGCAGATAAGGAGTCACGTCTGAGTTTGACGGGTAGGACTTTCACCTACATTAACCTCGAAGTTCAGCTAGACTGGGGAGTCTTGGCTGGAATGCGTATGTACGGACTGATTACCGCGATTCCGCATTCAACGAATCGCACTCTCTTGTTGAGTGAGAACTTTGGCTCGACCCTGCCGATTGATTTTCATTGTCCCAACTTTCGACCCTGTATCACAGCCTACACCTGATCTAAGCCCCAGCGCTCCCCGTTTCTACGTCTCAGGATATAAGTTTATTCAATAAGTGAGATATTAATGAGATATTAAATTGAAAAATCAATTTTGAAAGAAACTTATGGCAACCGAGCAAGAGCTTCAATCTCTTTTTAATACCTTAGATGGCGATCAAGATGGCAAAGTCTCCATTAATGAGCTTTTTTTAAGTCCTGGCTTAAGTGCAATCATCTCATCAGAAACAGGTATCAGTAGCCCCCAGGAATTACTATCACGGTATGCTTCAGACGAAGACGGTAGTATTACCTTTGAAGAATTAAAGGAAGCAGTTAAGAAAGCAAATAATTTAACCTAGCAGTTAAAAAACCAATACCCAATACCCGAAATCCCTCTCTAGCCAACGCTTTGAGGGATTTGAAATTTCTAGGTCATGGGTGAATCGCTCTTCCCTTCAGGATAAAGGAGGAGGTTCAAGGCTGACTGTAGACGATTGTGGAAGGGGACAGAAGAAGTCTCATCTACAGAATTAAGTATTGTGATGATTCAATTGTTAGGAGACAGTTCGATATGGATTGAGATCCCAAACCATTTTTTTACAAGCTTAGTGTAGCTATTACATAGTATTAACAAGCAAAAGACTACTGGAGCTATTGGTAGGGCGCTCTTCATTGTCCTACTTGAAGTATGATAATCCTGACTTTGAAAAATTATCAGGAGTAAAAAAATCAAACTCTATCGAGCAGTTGCGACCGATGAACGGCTGGATATATATTTTTGGAGAAAATTCCGTACTACTTCAAAATCGATGGCGGGTAAGTGGTTCGCTGAAACGGACTTTGATGCAGCGCAGTGGGGAAGACTTTTTTATCAATGGAGCGGAACACCTTTTTATGTTACTGGGGTTGATGTTCCCGACTGGGTTACAGCACAAATGTTTAGAGTTGCCAATTTAGATAACATTGGCCCTGCTCGGTGGGCAAGTGAAGGAGACTTGCTCGATCTGCTCAATTCTACAAATAATGGCATCATAGAGTTAGCAACAATCGCGCTCTAATAACTTGTGGTAACTCAACTTTTAGCAACAGCGAGAATACATTGGCTAGATTCGGCTCACGGAGGGCGAAAGGTTCTACCATCTGGACCTATTTATGCTGCTACTGGAAGATTTGCCGAGCGAGAAGAGGAGCTTTTTAGTGTGATTGTGCGCTTTTCTCCAGTGCAATCTGTGAACAGACATTCATCCCCAGACTTATCAGGCTTTCTGCAATCAAAGCAAAAGGAAAACGAGCCACATTGTGTAAATTTAGCTGAAGCTGAAATTGGCTTTTTTGCCCCAGAGCTAGTTAAAAATAAACTGTATCCTGGCGTTAGGCTGTTGCTAACCGAGGGACCTCAAGTAGTAGCAGAGTGTGAAATTCAAAACGTTTTTCAAGCTGACTTGACAGCAAAAACAAACGATACTCAGCAGGAAGATCGATTTCCTGGCTTGGTTTAATTAATACAGTTTATTCAGGGTGTTTATATAAGTGCTTGTTATAGTAAGCTTGAAAAAGTAAATAGTTAATAGTTAATGCTGATTAATTGCACTCTTAACGGCTCAGTGAGTAGGTAAGGTTAGTAAGGTAAAAGATTGAGGCTCTTAATGGATTCCAGGGAGCTGGCACCGGAGGAGTGATCAAAGGGCTATAATACCTTGAGTTCTAGACGGAGCGAGTATTCCAGTCCATGACCAATCCCGCACTGGTGAACCT
>JACCVJ010000236.1 GCA_013698215.1 Tatlockia sp.
AGGTACAAATCCTTGCAGTTCAGAGCTACTAGCTTTAAAGGAATAAAGATAGCTAGGAATTAATGTTGCTCCTTCTGGACAGCCAGCATTTATCGCTACAGTAGTATCATCAGTACATACATCAGCTTGGACTCCTTCACCAGTTTGAGTAACGCTGAAATCATTATCCGTACCAATTAAAACAGCGTAGGAGCCATCTGTTAGCTGAGGTCCTATCGTCAACCCTTCTAATTTTTCTGGTACTACTTGCCCCACCGCTTGCAAGCTGTCAGCAATATCTAAAAATAATGACTTACTTACGGCAGTTACTCCATTGGGCAGCGTGTTAGTACCGCTTAAGTCAATACTACTTACATCTGTTGCCTGAGACAAATCTATTTTATAAACGCGCTTGCTGCTAACAGGAGCTATGCCAGTAGGATCAGTTTCGCCTACACCACGATTATCCCGCTCTATAACCAAAAACTCACTGTTATTAAGCGCCGTAATCGAACTAACTCCAATGTTACGTCCTTGAGAATTGCTACCAAAATCGTCCTCAGTTCCAGGAATACGAGCATTGATATGTGCCAGACTTTCTAAGGTATAGATATATTGAGCAATACTCTCACCCTTTACCGTGTCATACTCCACTATGCGTAAATTGGGGCTACGTCGTCCATCTGGAGAGCCTTCATTAACTAATGGGTCTTGCAAAACTGTATATAGTTTGCTGCCATCAGGACTAAGAGTTAACCCTTCAAAACCGCGATTATCTTGGCGACCTTCGGTAAGTGTAGGACGACCATCAACATAGTTAGGGACGCTTCCAGCTACAGGTAGGATATTGCTAGGGGTTGCAAGCGATCGCAAAAAACTACCACTGGCAGTAAATTCATATACTGAAGGTCCGTATTCATCGGAAATATAAAAATTGCCATTAGGTGCAACAGCAAAGCCTTCTGGGTCAAGACTTAAGCCCAAAACTCCTGGATTGCCATTGAGCAAGGTAGGGTTCAAACCGTTGTAGCTATCACTACCATTGGTCAGCAAAACTGTATCTAGTAAGTTGAAGTTACTAATTGCACCAGTAGTTGCCTCCACATCTAGAGAGAATTTTTGTACCCGCGTTTCATAGCTAATTAAACCGCCGCCAGGTCCTCGGTCAGGAAGCCCATAATACACATTGTTGTAGCGATCGTAGTAAAGATCCGAGAAGAAACCACCAAGACGATTGACGTTAGCGCTGTTACCTGCAAAAGGATATAGATCCGTACTATTACCATCAATAGTCAAGGTGTTAGTGAGGGAAATACTAAAAGCAGAGGGCGCACTTCCAGCTACGCCTAAAGCCGATACTAACAAAGAACAACTCAGGAGGGACAGCCAATGCTTCGTTGTAGTCATATTTAATAATCAAATAATTACATATTTCAGCATCAATCCTCACGGTTAATATTGAATTAACTGTGAGTTAATTGTGGTTTAAGAAAATATAATCTAAGTAAATTTAAGTAGAGATGAATTATAAGGGATACTTAGTAATTTAAAGTTGCTCTAACATTTTGTGAGTCTGCGGTACAACCCGTACTTGCTTAATAAACTTCTTCATTAATGCTTGCCAAGTCAAAACTTGCTCAGGAGTTGGAGCAAATATCGGTTTTTTATTCACCTCTAAAGGCGATACTGGTTGTAAATATATAAGTATTTTTGAGCTAACTGCGGCTACTAAATTTGCTGCTCGTTCTAGATCCCTTATATCCGTTTGACTAGAAATAATAATCTTGACAAATACCTCTGTAGCAGAATCATAACAAGAGTGCAAAAACCTAGCGTGTGCTTGCCAATGACTTTCACCGCTAACACTAGGTAATTTTAAATCCATCCCTACCGAGTCTAAATAAGGCAAGATTGTTAATAATTGTTCTGGGCGATGTCCGCCCGTTTCTAGATAAATTGGTAAATTAGTAAGACTTCGCACTTCGGGCAAAAATTCTACTAAAAAAGGTGCGTGTAACAGGGGTTCGCCCCCAGTTAAGCTAATACTATCGTGCAAATGGGGGATATTCTGCCGTTCAATAAATTTTAGCAAGGTAGTTAGTTCTACAGGGTTAGAATACACTTCAAAATCCCGTAATCCAGGATGGGCTTCGACTCGATACTCTGAAGGCGCTACCCAAGTATGGGCGCTATCGCAATAATCGCAACGCAAATCGCAAATTGCGAACCTGATAAATATTTGACGAGTACCAACATTGAGTCCTTCCCCTTGAATAGCAGAAAAAACTTCGATCAGTCTGGCGGTTTTATTACTCATTTACAATAAAAATAAATCTTACAAAAACTTTTACAGTGTTACCTCTCAACCATAGCTTGGAGTCTAGTACCATCGATCGCGAACAAGTTTTAGCATGGTTAGCCGCTAATGTTCCCCCTGCACGCATCAAGCATATTTTAGGGGTAGAACAAATGGCTGTGGACTTAGCAACTCATTATCAAATAGACCCAGAAAAAGCTGCCATAGCT
>JACCVJ010000535.1 GCA_013698215.1 Tatlockia sp.
TGGCACTGCGCCAAAATTTTCAAACTCTACCCGTACCCCCCGCATCTCAAAGCGTAGAGCAAACAATTCAACAGGTATTTGGCAAAATAGAAAAACGCCGCCAGTATCGCTCGTTGAAGTGGGCTGGCGCGGCAGTGGCGGCGGCAGTTATTGCGGCAGTATCAAGCGTTATTCCTGGTCGTCAGGTGCTACAGATGGCGAATGTAAGCAATCAGGCAATCCGCACAGAAGAAAAGTTATTAGTTGCCTTAAATACTCCCTTAGTTGAACTTCCCGAATCTGCCTTTGAACTGCAAAAAGCCGCGCCACACAAGCAATAATCGGAAACTTTTATTAAAAAAATAAGCTGTTAGAAATGGTTAGTAGCTTATTTTTTGCTAGTCCACCAGCCATTGCTAATCAAAACACCGTTATAAGCATCAATTTGTTGTTGGTTCATACCATAAACCCATGCTTTACCCAAGGAATTAAAGTTTGGGTTGTAAACTTCTATTTGGTGTCGCTGGTAGAGGTTTTGGCTAATTGGTTGGTTGGGATCGTAAATTTCTAATTCGTCTAACGTTTGTAAAACTGTAGTGTCGCCAAACGTCAGTACATAACCCCAGACAAGATAAGATTCGGGAAATATTGCTGCTGGATAACCCATCGGTAAGTCGTATAATTTACCGTACGCGATCGCTTCAATTACTTCTAGAGCTTGAGTGCAATAGAGAGGGTAATTTCTTTCTCCTGGCTTCAAAGTGCCGTACACAAAAACTTTTAACACTATTGACCATTCGAGCGTTCAAGCAATTTTGCTAAGGAGATTTTTAGCTCATCAAACTGTTGTTGATGCTCAATTAGCAAACTTTTAAGTTCGACAATTTCGTGTTCGCGTAATAAATTCATTTTGTCGTGCAGTAGCTCAATTTCTAATTCTGCTTTGAGATTAACTTCAGAATCGTGTCTAGCATCTTTGCGATCAATATTTGCTTGACGATTTTGGCTCATCATGATGATCGGTGCAGCGTAAGCAGCCTGAAAAGAAAGCATTAAATTCAGCAAAATAAATGGGTAAGGATCCCAGTGGCGGATAAAAGCCGTCACATTCAGGCAAACCCAAATAAATAACAAAACGCTCTGAATAATAATAAAACGCCAAGAACCCATTGTGGCGGCAACAGAATCCGCAAGATGCTCTCCTATAGTTGGTTTTTGGGATGGCGGATGTTGGGAGGGTCTGTTTTCTCTGAGTCTGAGGAGTAGTTGATACTCTTCAGGACTAATTCGCGCTCTTAGAGGTCTTTTATATTTAAGATGCACTTTTGAATTGCTCGCCTACTTGAGTTGAAAGTGTGTTCGCAGTAACTTTCTCCTTAGTCGGCTTCGGTTACACTACGATCGCCAGAAAAAGAATGAAAAAACTATTTTAATATCTAATTTATCCAACCTTAAATATAACTGCTGGCGTGATTGAGCTAGAAAACTTGCGATTATCTAAATTGAAGTAGTAATTTGATTATGAGCGATCGCAATTAGGGAAATCTCTATCAAGCAAGGGTTAAGATAAATATTTTCTTGAACTTAGACGGATTGCCATTGCAAGTCAAGATTGAAATAGGCACATCAGGGCAATCTGAGATTGTGCCACAATAACGAAACACCAATGCGCGATCGCTTCAAGTCAGGAGTTTGTTTGTGGAGTCCCGTTATATTCCCGCAGTCGTAGAGGAAAAGTGGCAGAAAAGTTGGGCAGATATTGGCTTAGACCGCACCTCTACAGATGAAAGTAAGCCAAAATTTTATGCTCTCTCTATGTTCCCCTATCCATCGGGAAGCTTGCATATGGGTCACGTCCGTAATTATGTAATTACAGATGTAATTGCTAGACTCAAGCGGATGCAGGGTTATCGCGTACTGCATCCGATGGGATGGGATGCTTTTGGACTCCCGGCGGAAAATGCAGCAATTGAGCGGGGTATTCCTCCTCAAGAGTGGACGTATCAAAATATTGCTCAGATGCGGAGTCAGTTGCAACGGCTGGGGTTGTCGATTGACTGGGAAAAAGAAATCGCAACTTGTGCGCCAGAATATTACAAATGGACGCAGTGGATTTTCTTACAGTTTTTTCAAGCTGGGCTTGCTTACCAAAAAGAAGCCGCAGTAAATTGGGATCCTATAGACCAAACTGTACTCGCCAACGAGCAAGTAGATAGTGCAGGAAAGTCTTGGCGCAGTGGCGCTATAGTTGAGCGTAAACTATTGCGGCAATGGTTTTTAAAAATTACCGACTACGCCGAACAACTGCTAAATGACTTAGACAAGCTGACCGGATGGCCGGAGCGAGTTAAAACCATGCAGGCAAACTGGATTGGCAAATCTGTTGGTGCTTACCTAGAGTTTCCCATTGTTGGCTTAGAAGAAAAAATTGGCGTGTTCACAACTCGCCCTGATACCGTTTATGGCGTGACTTACGTTGTTTTGGCTCCCGAACACCCTTTAACAGCTAGTGTGACTACGCCAGAGCAAAAAGACGCGGTAGAAGCGTTTATTAAAGAAGTATCAAGTCAAAGTGAATTGGAACGCACGGCGGAAGATAAGCCTAAGCGGGGGATTCCTACCGGGGGGATAGCGGTTAATCCTTTTACGGGTTCAGAAATCCCGATTTTGATCGCCGATTACGTGCTGTACGAGTACGGTACAGGGGCGGTGATGGGCGTACCAGCCCACGATGTGCGAGATTTTAAGTTTGCTAAAGAAAAGCAACTGCCAATTCAAGTAGTAATTGTGCCACCAGGGACAGTAAAAACATCGTCTAAAACCTCTTTAAAGGCAGCGTATACAGAACCAGGGATAGTAGTCAATTCTGGCGCTTTTGAGGGGATGGACTCTGTAAAAGCGATTGGTGCGATCGTTCAGTATGCCGAGCAAAAAGGCTACGGTAAAGCAAGAGTACAGTACCGCCTGCGGGATTGGTTGATTTCAAGGCAACGCTACTGGGGCGCACCAATTCCGATTATTTATTGTCCTAGTTGTGGCGCTGTACCTGTACCAGAACAAGATTTGCCTGTAAAATTGCCTGATGATGTCGCTTTTACTGGGCGCGGCGCTTCTCCTTTGGCACAATTAGAGAGTTGGGTAAATGTACCTTGTCCAACTTGTAGCCAGCCTAGCTTGCGAGAAACAGACACGATGGATACTTTTATTGATTCTTCGTGGTACTTCTTGCGCTTTGCTGATGCGAAAAATGACCAAGAAGTTTTTGCTAGTGCCAAAACTAACGATTGGATGCCTGTAGATCAATATGTAGGCGGCATTGAACACGCAATTCTACATTTATTGTATTCGCGGTTTTTTACTAAAGTATTGCGCGATCGCCAACTGATTAACTTTGATGAACCTTTCCAAAGCTTGCTTACTCAAGGCATGGTACAAGCGGTTACTTACAAAAACCCCGTTACTAATAAATATATTCCCTCTGCCTTGGTAAATGAGACAGAGCCAAAAGATCCCCAAACCGGGGAAGAATTGGAGGTTTTCTACGAGAAGATGTCTAAGTCGAAATACAACGGCGTAGCACCAGAAGATGTAATTGCTGAATATGGCGTAGATACCGCCCGGATGTTTATTTTATTTAAAGCGCCCCCCGAAAAAGATTTGGAATGGGATAAGGCGGATGTTGAAGGGCAATTTCGTTTTTTAAATCGGATTTGGCGGTTGGTAAGCGAGTTTGATGGGGCAATATGCACTGGAAACGGTAACTTGAGCAAGCCCGAAAAAGAACTACGCCGAGCAATTCATACAGCAATTAAGGAAATTACCGAAGACTTAGAAGGCGAATATCATCTAAATACGGCGGTTTCGGAATTGATGAAATTAAGTAATGCGATCGCAGATTCTAAATGTTTTGACTCCCCTGTATACGCGGAAGGGATTGAGACACTAATGCAGCTACTTGCACCTTTTGCGCCCCATATTGCCGAGGAATTGTGGCATTTGAGCGGTAAAACAGGTTCAATTCATGAGCAAACTTGGCGTACTTATGATCAAGATGCTTTAATCGCCGATGAGATGACGCTAGTAATTCAAATCATGGGCAAAACTAGAGGCACAATTCAAGTTCCCGCCCAAGCGGATAAACAGGCGTTAGAAAGTTATGCCCGTCAGTCGGAAGCAGCCCTACGTCATCTTGAAGGCAAGGTAATTAAAAAAGTAATTGTTGTTCCGGGAAAATTGGTTAATTTTGTAATTTAACCTAACCAGTATTTCCTTGCTTGGCAAGCCTCAAAGCGCAGTAGTTCCAAATCTCCCAGAGCGATCGCGCTTTGCGGTACAACGGGCGTTGCGCCTAAAGAAGTAATAATTTTTCTCCCAATAGCTTGTGCTAATAGTGGAGGGACAGAATTACCTACTTGTCTAAATCCATGCCATTTAGTTTGATGTAGGCGAAACCAGTCAGGAAAAGAATGCAGCCGCGCCGCTTCCCTTACAGAAATTACTCGCGGTAAAATTGGGTGAATTGGGCGCGGGGATGTATAGCTACCGCGATCGCTGCCAGTACCAGCGCGTAAGGTATGGCATAGTCCATTTAAGTCCAAACGGCGCAAATGGCTAATTGGTTCGCGTTGATTGGCGCTAGTAGCTGCAAAACGGGCTATGGAAGTTTGGTTGTGTTGAGTTTGCATGGAACTTGTTAACAATTGCGGGTTCCATAAACGAGGATAAGCCAAATAGTTAGATTCGCGTAAAATCTTCGCGTATAAGCTAGTTCTTTGCTCTAATTGGACTAACTGCTCGGCACTCAACAGGACTTGATCTGTGGTTCTAAGTTCGGGAAAACTGTCTAAATCGGGCAAGTCCGCGATCGCATCGATAACTTTAACAGGATATTTAGTTATGGGTTTAGGAAAATAAACTTTAATTCCTGCTTGTGCGCCGCAAAAAAATAGTCTTTTGCGTCTTTGAGGTAAACCAAAATCTGCCGCATTTAAAATTTGCGCTCTGCCATGATAACCATTTTGCTGAAACTTATTTTTAAGTTGGCTCAACCAAGTTTTGTGTTTCCCGGTTGCCATTCCTGGCACATTTTCCATCACAAAATAGCGCGGATTTAGCTCAATTACTAGACGGCAAAATTCTAATACTAGGTGATTGCGATCGTCATTTAACAAACGTTTGCCCATAATTGAGAACCCTTGACACGGTGGCCCGCCGAAGACTAGATCGATTTGTCCATCCCACGGCGTGTGGCAATAGTGAGCAAACAAACTTTTTAAAGCTGCTTGTCTAATAATATCGGCGGTTAATTGAGTAATATCTTCGCAGATTACTTCAGTGAGGGGAAAATTGAATTTATAGGCGCAAGCATGAACTGGAT
>JACCVJ010000540.1 GCA_013698215.1 Tatlockia sp.
AGATTTTGCTTAATTTTATTGCACAAAATCCTATAGAAAAAACAAATGAAAGCGTCGAAAATCCAGTCATTTTGAGTTTGAAAGACAGCGGTTTAGTGAAGTTTGTCGAGGATGAAATTAAGATTACGGAAGAAGGACAGTTGACTTTGGACGACCTCACAAACGAATCAGATGAACCGATAGATTTGCAAATACCGAAAATTCTTAACTCGCTTGGAATTGCGACCACAAAGCTCACCAAAAACGAACAAATGTTTTTGCAATTTCTTAATTATGAATCACCGCGACCCAAAAAGTATGTTCGTAAGGCAACAAGGATAATTCCAAGTCTTGAACAAAAAGGATTAATTGAAATAATTGAAGATGAAATACAAATCACTCCTGATGGAGTGAAGTCTTTGGAAAACGCTTTTCAAATTTCAAAATATAAATTCAGTATTGATGAACTCTTAAAAGTTTTCTTGCTGCCAAACAGAATTGAAGCGGAAAAGCAAGCCCTGAAAAAAAGTAATGAAATTTTGGAACTTCGTAAGCAAGGACTTACACTAGAAGCCATTGGTCAATTACACGGACTAACCAGAGAAAGAGTTCGACAGATTTTAGCGCAAAATCCAGATTTAGAAGAATATCTAAAAGAGGAAGAAGTAGCAAAAATTCGTTCTGAAAAAGAAGAAGTAGAACTCAAAAAACAAAAGTTTTTAGCTAGAAGTTTGGGTTATTTATATCCTGAACGGGTTGCTGAATTGTGGGATTATGACAAAAATGGCGACCTTAATCCAGAAGGTATAACTGCAAAAGGTATTCAAGAAATTTGGTTAAAATGTCCAAAGGATGGGCATTCGTGGAAAAAGAAAGCTAATGATGTAAGTAATAGCTGGGAAAGATACAAGTCTAGCGGTTGTCCTATGTGTGCAGGTAAAACAAAGAAACCTGAAAAACAACCAATGTTGGCAGAAAATTATTTTGAGTATGTGGTTGAATATTGGAATTTTGAGAAAAACGAATCTCTTGGTTTAAATCCTGAGAAACTTACTTTGGGAAGTAATTATAAAGCGTGGTTTAAATGTCCAAAAGATGACAACGAATGGCAAGCTAGTATTGCTTCAACAGTTACTCAGCAATGGTCATTGGGAAATGCAGGTTGCCGAGTTTGTAACGGAACTCATTTGAGAAAAAGAGGCGTTTGGGGAAAGTCGGGAAAATTGTCAGACGAGTTTCCAAACGAAGTTACAAGATATTGGAATTACGAAAAAAACGATGAATTGAAACTTAAACCATCAGATATAACAATTGGTTCATCAAGAAAAGCGTGGTTCAAATGTCCAATTGATAATCACGAATGGCAAGCAGGTATAGCTGCAATCACGAAAACTGCTTGGAAGTTTGGTAGAAGTGGCTGTCCTGCCTGTCGAGGTTGGATTGCAACAGACAAAACTTCTCTGACTAATCTATATCCAGAATTTACTGAAAAGTATTGGAACTATGAACGCAATAAGCAAATAGGTTTATCGCCGGACGAATTGACGAAAGGCGTTCAAAAGCAAGCGTGGTTTAAGTGTCCGATTGACGGTTACGAATGGAAAGTAAGAATATCTGACATCACAAGAAGTTCTTGGAAATTGGGAAATAGCGGTTGTCCTGTTTGCAAAGGGCGTGTTGCTATAAGTAAAAATTCACTACTTTCTTTGTATCGTGCGTTTGTTGTTGAATACTGGGATTATGAGAAAAATAATAATCTAGAGGTTTTTCCAGATTCAGTAACAAAAAACTCCAACAAATTTGCATGGTTTAAATGTCCAATTGACGGTCATAAGTGGCAATCTCGGATAACTGGTATTAGAAGTGCCTCATGGGATTTAGGAAATAACGGTTGTGCGGCATGTAGTGGGCGCGTTGTCACAGATTCGACCTCATTACTTTCTCAATATCCTGAGTTTATAAGTAAATTCTGGGATTATGAGAGAAATAATGAAATAGAGATTTTTCCAGATAAACAAACAAAAGGTTCTAAGAAAATTGCTTGGTTCAGATGTCCGATTGACAACTATGAATGGCAGTCAAGAATAACAAGTATTCGGAAAGCCTCATGGGATTTGGGAAATAGCGGTTGTGCGCGTTGCTCAGGTTGGACAACAGAAGCAATACGTCAATTTGTCAAAAGCCTTGAGCAATATATTCCAAATCTTACGCAATCCGAAAGATATAAGCTATTTGAGCAATCTGGCATTTTGGGAACTCAAAATGCGGAAGGTTTGAAAATCGTAAAGGATATTATCAAAGGCAAACTCAAAGGGCAAAAACTTCGAGATGCTATACAAGGGAAACAAATTGAGAAAATTGAAACTTCATTAGAAACAAATGTCAATCTTGACGCAAATTCAGAATTAAAAATTACCGCAACAGATTCGAGTGTTAGAAATAGTCAGAATTCTCAAGATGAATTTGGTTTCACAGAA
This sequence comes from Tatlockia sp., assembly GCA_013698215.1. Taxonomy (GTDB): domain Bacteria; phylum Cyanobacteriota; class Cyanobacteriia; order Cyanobacteriales; family Chroococcidiopsidaceae; genus Aliterella. Next base: position 2,457 of record JACCVJ010000540.1, read on the forward strand.
GAAATTGAGGAAACAGTTGATTTGCCAAA
>JACCVJ010000244.1 GCA_013698215.1 Tatlockia sp.
GGGATTGCGAACCGTTGGGAGTTGGGATACAACAAAATTGATCTGAGAATTATCATCTAAAATTAAGTTGCTCACTTCCCCTAATATTTGACCTTGTCTATCTATCACAGCAAAGTTATTTACTGTATTCCTTAATTTTTCAAGTAAGGAGTAGAGATGGGGATTAGTTTCAACCAATTCATAATTATTCATTATTTACTACATTCATAAATGGTTTTTAAACACTTGCAAAACTGTAGGCATCTTATACCTATTTCAGGTTTAAACGACTAACCAAAAATATCAGGACTTTACTCATAAAAATTATCTAATCTATATAGTTTTAATTAGTTCTTACTAAAATAAAAAACTTAGCTAGGAGGAATTACAAAAATGTTTATAACAACAGGAAGGCAGGGGAGAGAATAGGCAATTGTCAAAGGAATAGTAGCACTACCAATTTTTTGGAAGTACCACCTTACCTTATTCTTCCTTCTCTTTGTCTACGGAAACTATCAGTAAAGCACGGTCATCAGGTACGTTGACATTGACACTTTGACCACTAGATTGGGATTGAGTTGTACTCTCAGTTGTGCTTTTAGCTATGTCCATTTTACTTTTGACAATGTTGCTAACTCCCTCACCTGTACCCTTAACGATGTCTACCGTATTTTGCACAGTATCATTAACGTTTACAGCAGTTGTTGTAACAGTATCTACGGTGTTTTTCACAGTATCATTAACGTCTATAGCTGCATCCCTAACAGCGTTACCTATATTTTGGGCAGTGTCGTTAACATTATCAGCTACATTTTTAATCGTATCTCCGACTGTTTTTATATTTTCGTTAAAAGCACTAACTGCATTTTTAACTACATCTCCAACGTCATTAACAGTCTTGTTAAGCTTGTGTGCGGTATTCTTCATGGCTAAAGTCCCAGCGAGTGCGCCTAAAGCAGCACCAATTAATGCACTGACAGCTACTTTAACTAACTCATTTGGGTCTACGCTATCTGTTATGCGATCGCTGGGCTGAACATAAGCCTCAGTGTCATCGTTTGTTTGCTCCAAACGCTCCTGATTACTTGTCATAGTCGTCTCCCGTATATTATTAGTGTCACTACCTAGGCTGAAAAAAGCGGGTAAAATACCAAGTTGTATGTAAGCAACTTGGTATTTTAGTAAAACGTCAGCTTGATAGTCATAGTTGTATTTACAACTATGAAACCTTGCTAATCAAAACCCTACTTAAAATGATTTGTCTTCGTGTTTAAACTTATTAGTTATAAGTTTTTTGTTTTCGGATTGTTAATTGTCCATTTCCGTAAGCCTAGAGATTTCACTTTCAAGTGATGACTCTTTTTCATAAGGAATTGTTAAGCTTCCAGTGCTTGGGGGGTTAGCACTAATAGCTCTATCAGTTCCAGTATCTACAGCTTGGTTTATGTCATAAGCTGTATCTTCTACTGCTTCTGCTCCAGCATTTACAGCTTCGCTCACACTTTGGGCTGTCTTTTTTACTGCGTCTGTTGTACTTGCAGCAGCTTTGTTGGTTACATCAACAATACCTTCTACTGTATTTTGGACTACATCCGCCCCTACTTTAACAGCTTGGCTTACGCCCTGTGCTGTATTCTGTACAACATCTAACGCTCCCTCAGCCATACCTTTGGCTGTATCCATACCACCACCTACAACAGCCTCGGTAGTACCATCAGCAATGCTCTTTAGGGCTTCTCCTAAACCTTTGCCAATTTGGAAAAGACCATCACCTATAGTCTTTGCAGCTTCTCCTAAACCTTCAGTAATAATGTTGAAGCCTGCACCAATTCTGTCGCCAGCTAAAGCGCCAGCTAGTGAGCCTAAAGTACCACCAATTAATCCTCCTAATAGCACTTTATTTATAGTGTCATTATTGCCTTCAGTTGTTTTAGAAGCCATTGGTTGGCGGCTAGTGTCAGAGGCATTTACCTTTGAACTTGGGTTTGTGCCTACTGAAGACTTTGAACTTGGGTTTGTGCCTACTAAAGACTTTGAACTTGGGTTTGTGCCTACTGAAGAAGTATAAGTTTGATCCACTGTCATACGTTCAGGATTTGTATCCTGCATATCCGAAGGCTGTCTGTCTTGAACCATAATATTCTCCTTTCAAAGGCTTAACGTCTGCAAAGTGTAAGTCGTTTGCTAAGGATAATTTAACGGTTGCATATAATATTTTAACTACTCTTAAGGCAGATATGCTAAAAAAAATAGTCTTTCTATAGTTGTAATGATTATAAACGAATAATTTGTGGAAACTAGATGAAACGTATATTAAGAGCAAAGACAAGTGGAGTTATCTGTATTGAGCAGTGGATTTTGAGGGCAATAAGCTAGAATTTAGATTCAATCGCAAAACAAGATGTGCGGTCAGCAAAGCTTTGAAAATGAGTATTTTAAGTTTTCTTCTTAGTAGTTGCTTCAGTTTTGGTCACAGAACCATATAGGAATAGATGGTAAAATTGAAATATATTAACAAAGCAAAAGCCCAATGGATCAAAATTATAACTAGCTTAACCTAGGGACAACTCTTATTAAAATAGAGAATTAAGACCATGAAAGCGATCGCAGACCAAGGTTTTGTTCTCAAGACAGATGAAGCATTTTGTTTTACTGGATACAATTTTTTTAAAATCAAAAAAGCCGAGGAATAACCTGTGCTGCTATCAAAGGGCTTTGAAATTGAAATGTATACGGGAACGCACCAAGGCGATATTGTTGGTCTTTCTGACCAAATAGTAGCCGCCGTTGACGGTTATATGC
>JACCVJ010000246.1 GCA_013698215.1 Tatlockia sp.
AGGTTCAATTAAATTAAAGTTGGGTTGTTTGGTCATTAAGTTGGCAAACCCCAACTTTTTATCGTGTTAAAATTGGGGTATTCCTCATAATACCGACGGATTTACCGGGGATTGAACAGCCGATTGGGGTGTTTGTAATTCTACTGGTGCGGCGGTGAACGATGTAGTCTTAAAATCTCTCATACAAATGCAATGGTAAAGACCCCTATTTCTACTCCTACTGCGTCGCGTAAACCTTCTAAAGTTGAAGGATTGAAAGAACGTAGTAATTTTTTGCGTGAGCCTGTAGCGACTGAACTACAGCAAGATACAACTCATTTTTCGGAAGACGCAGTACAAATTCTTAAGTTTCACGGCTCTTATCAGCAAGATAACCGCGATAATCGCGTTCCGGGACAAGAGAAAGATTACCAGTGTATGCTGAGAACTACAAACCCCGCAGGTTTTGTACCTCCGGAACTATATTTGACTTTAGATCGGCTATCAGAAGAATACGGCAATCAGACGCTTAGAGTTACAACTAGACAAGGCTTTCAGATGCACGGGATTTTAAAGAAAAATCTCAAAAGTGCGATCGCAGCGATTGTAAAAAACATGGGTTCGACTTTGGGCGCTTGTGGGGATGTTAGTCGCAACGTGATGGCTCCCCCGGCTCCCTTTAAAAATCAACCAGCTTATCAGTACGCTTGGAAATACGCTGAAAATATTGCTCAGTTACTAACACCGCAAACGGGCGCATATTACGAAATTTGGCTGGATGGCGAAAAGGCAGTTAGCGCCGAAGAAAACCCCGAAGTAGTCGCCGCTCGTCAAAGCAAGGGTAAAGGTACAATTATTGACGATAACCCAGAACCAATTTACGGTACTCACTATATGCCCCGTAAGTTTAAGTGTTCGGTGACTGTTCCAGGGGATAATTCCATCGATTTGTATTCTCAAGACTTGAGTTTGGTAGTTATTACGGGCGGAAAGCAAGAGTTACTAGGCTTTAATGTCTTTGCTGGTGGAGGATTGGGGAGAACTCACAACAAAGAAGAAACCTTTGCGCGGATGGCTGACGAGATTTGCTATGTCGCCAAAGAGGACGTTTACGAGCTAATTAAAGCAATTGTCGCTACTCAAAGAGATTACGGCGATCGCACTGATCGCCGCCACGCCCGTTTGAAATACTTAATGAACGATTGGGGTGTTGAGAAATTCCGTACCCAAGTTGAGGAATACTTCGGTAAAAAACTCGCTCCCTTCCAAGCTTTACCAGAATTTAAGTATGAAGATTTCCTCGGCTGGCAAGAACAGGGAGACGGTAAGCTATTTGTAGGTATATCGGTAGAAAATGGACGAGTCAAAGATGAAGGCTCTTTGCAATTGCGGACGGCATTACGGGAAATTGTCCAGCAATTTAATTTACCAATTCGTCTCACTGCTCACCACAATATAATTTTATACGATATCGAGCCAGGTCAAAAGCAGGCGATTCAAGACATTTTGACTCGTTGTGGCGTACAAACTGACCCCCAGGCTATTAATGCGCTAGTACGGTACTCTATGGCTTGCCCAGCCCTGCCTACGTGCGGATTAGCAATCACCGAATCTGAGCGAATTATGCCCAGCGTTCTCAAGCGGATTGAAACCTTGCTTGAACAAGTAGGTTTAGAAAACGAGCATTTTGTAGTCAGAATGACTGGTTGTCCTAATGGTTGCGCCCGTCCCTATTTGGCAGAATTGGGGTTTGTTGGTAGTGCTACAGAGTCTTACCAAGTTTGGTTAGGTGGTTCGCCAAGTCAAACGCGGTTAGCAGTTCCCTATATGGAACGGATGCACATTAACGATCTTGAAACGCAATTAAAACCAATTTTTGCTTATTTTAAACAAGAAAAGCAAGAAAACGAAAGTTTTGGTTGTTTTTGCGATCGCCTAGGCTTTGACTCGATTCGTGAATTTGCCGCCAATTACGAAGTAGAAAACGTTGCTGAAGCTTACTCTACCGATGATAGCGATGGTTTAGTCGAAGCAATGGCAGATTCTGCCGTTACCGATGATTCTAACGGGCAATTAGTCGCTATTGGCAACACTACTACAGCTACAAATAAATTGCGCCGTCGCCTTAGCTTAAGCGATGATATTTACCTCCAGCTAAAAGCCGCCGCTACTAGCCAAGGTAAATCGATGACTCAAATTGCTAACGCGGCAATTGAGGCTTACTTGAAAGCTGATTAATGGCACAATTACAAAGACTTGCGATCGCATTTTCTCAGTTGCAAGACAAACAAATTTTGCTAAAACGAGAACAACTGCACTATCTAAGCCACGTTTTGCGGCTGAAAGAGGGCGAGTCTTTTATTGCTATGGATGGTCAGGGTAATTCGTGGCTGGCGGCGCTAGAAGCCCAACAAGGGCGCATTATAGAGCCGCTAGAAGTCGTCACAAGCGAGTTACCTGTAGCCATTACTTTAATTGCCGCTTTACCCAAAGGAAATGGCTTTGATGAAGTAGTCCGTTGTTGTACAGAACTAGGTGTAACAACAATTATGCCCGTAATAGGCGATCGCACTATTCTTAATCCCAGTCCCCAAAAACTAGAAAGGTGGCGGCGAATTGCCACAGAAGCGGCGGAACAATCGGAAAGGGCAATTATCCCAGCTATTTTAGAGCCTGTGGCTTTTAGTTCGGCAATTGCTACCGTTGGCGCTAATTATCGTTATTTGTGCGTGGCGCGGGGTGAACATCCCCATTTACTAAACGCAATTAATTCTCTACAAAGTGGGGAAATTGTGATCGCTATTGGCTGCGAAGGAGGCTGGACAGGGGCAGAAATTGACAAAGCGATTAAGTTGGGGTTTCAAAGCGTTTCTTTAGGAAGCCGCATTTTAAGAGCCGTTACTGCCCCGATTGTTGCTTTGTCTATTGTGGCGGCGGCTTTTGAAACTGAAAAATAATTAAGCGCGCCTGTAACCGGGCTTCGCACCAATTAGTTATATTGAGCTAATAAACTGGGATTTTAGCTTTTTTATAACTATTTTCATCGCTATGCTTGACGATGTTATTGCTGCTTTTGAACGCCAAGATTACGGGGTCGCCGCCCAACTATTTTAGGAGAAGTAAAGCAAAGCCGCCACTGACCAAAAAGTAATTCGAGGGGATATACTTGTTTTTGTTACTTGGTTGTTTTTTCTGCTTGTAATAAAGCCTCGACTACTTCTTTAGCCGTCGGACGAAGTTTTTTTGCTCGTAAATTAGCCGCCCTAGCCAAAACATCCACAAAATCAATAGTCGAATCTAAAGTAGTCATAATTATTTATAACGCTA
>JACCVJ010000259.1 GCA_013698215.1 Tatlockia sp.
CAGCTATTGCCGAGCGAGGAATGTGCGCGATCGCTCTAGCCGGGGGAAGTACGCCCAAACCCCTCTACGAAGCGATTTCTAAGCAGCCGTTACCTTGGGATAAAATTCATGTTTTTTGGGGCGACGAGCGCTATGTACCCCCAGAGCATCCAGACAGCAATCAATTGATGGCGCGTACTGCCTGGCTGAATAAAGTCCCAATTCCCGCTACCAATATCCACCCTATAAGAACAAGTGAAGCCGATCCCGCTGCCGCCGCCAGCAAGTACGAGCAAGAATTGTTAAAGTTTTTTCAACTTTCCCCCGGCGAACTACCAGTATTAGACATCATTTTATTAGGGATTGGAGATGATGGGCATACCGCGTCATTGTTTCCCCATACCGCAGCTTTGAAAGTAAGCGATCGCGCTGTTACTGTAGGAAATAAAGATGGACAGCCGCGAATTACCTTCACGTATAGCGTAATTAATAAAGCTCGTGACGTAATATTTTTAGTTGCGGGAGCAAGCAAAAGATCGGCTTTAGCACAAATTTTTGCTCCCGTAGCCGATGCTAATACTTATCCCAGCCGCTTAATTCAACCTCAAGGTAAACTCTGGTGGCTGCTCGACGGGGCCGCAGGTCAAGAATTGCCCTCAAAGAGCGCATAATAAAATAGTTATTACCACCTAATGGTAAGTTGTCAGGCTAAAACTTAAATGGGGTAGAAATATTCTCTTTCTCCCCGGCAATAAGTGAAAGTTGTTCTTTTATTCATATCCCATTTATGACCGTCTGCCCTAACTGCAATCACTCCAACCCCGAAGGCGCACAATCGTGCGAAGCTTGTTATACTCCTTTACCAACTATGACAAATTGCCCTAATTGCGCGGCAGAAGTTCAGTCTGATGCGACCTTTTGCGGTCAGTGTGGCTCTAACTTAACAACTGCTAGTGTTGCCACAGAAGGGGAACCAAGTATTGCTACAGATATCACTTCGCCAATGCCCGATTTGATGGCTTTAGATCCGCTCGTGCAACTAGAGCCTTTAGTTACTAATAATAATCAAACTGAAGCAATGCCTGCAGCAGCAATAGAGGTGTCAAAACCACCAATGATGTCTGTTATAGAAGAACCATTAACTCCACAGCCTAGAGAGGCACAAACTGCCCCTATAGTTCCACTAGCAGAAATGGCAACAGTTTCTAAGCCAAGTTCTACAACTCAATTACAGCAACAGCACGCGCGGTTGCTGCACATTCAAACCGATACATTGATTGAATTACCGCCAAATTTATCGGTAGTTCATATGGGCAAGCAAAACGATCGCATTCCTCCAGATGTTGACGTGTCTGGATTTCCCAATTCGGAAATTGTTTCGCGGGTTCATGCCGATATTCGGGTAGAAGGAGATACTTATTACATTGAAGATGTAGGCAGCGCTAATGGTACTTACGTTAATAACCTGCCTTTGCCTCATGGTAATCGTCATCGATTGCGTGCAGGCGATCGCATTGCGTTAGGTAAGGGGGACTTGGTAACTTTCCTATTTCAAATTTCTTAGTAATTTTTAAAATACTGGCGACGTGATTACATTAATGCTTTTGCATCCTCAAAACTCTGCTCCAATGCAAAGTTGGAAATTCAACGACAAATCTTTAATTCGGATTGGCAGAGCAAAAGATAATGAAGTTGTCTTGTACAGTTCTGTAGTTTCGCGCTTGCACGTTGAATTACGAGAAAGCAATGGAAATTGGGAAATTATTAATAAAGGTGCAAATGGTACTTATGTAGACGAGGAACGTATTTCTCAAGTACCCGTTGTAGACGGGGTAGTGATGCGAATTGCTCCTTCTGGGCCAAAGTTGCAAATTCGGTTTGGCGATGTGGCAATGATATCGTGTCCGCCTAACTAATCACGATAAATTGGAGTGGATGCTAGGCTTTGCGTAATCGCGCTTTAAAGTTTTTGATAACGCATCTACCGTTTTTGGCTAAATAAATCAAAATCAGCTAAATTCAGCCTGATTAATTGAAAATTAACTATTTTATGAGCGTTAGCTCAGTTTAAAAGCTTGGAACTATAATTTATTAGCCACAGTCTATCAAATAAAACAATTGTAGTTAAATTTATGACAATCAAAAAACTATTTAAAGTAGTTTTTCTAGGATTTGGATTTACCCTCGTAGGATCGGCGGTATATGCCGATCAATGCGCCTACACGAGCAAGCAGCAAGCAATAGCTGCGGTGTCTCGCTTAGAAAAAGGTCAAACTATTTACCAGTTGTGCGAACCTTGTGGCGATACTATTCCTAAAGCCCTTAAAATAAATGCTGTTTCGGCGGGAACAGTAGGCTACAGATCTTACTGGGGTGTGCAAGTTAACAATAGCAATATTGATTTAGCTTATACCTATATTGATGACGGTAATAACAAAAATAGAAAAGTGAATTTAGCGAACCTTGCTAGCTGCTCAGCGTCAGATGTTAGCAGTTCTATCTTTTTATCTCCGCAACGATAACAGGGCTAAATATTCACCATTGAATAGCAGATATTAGCTTGTTTAAAGCGCTGTAAAACTTCCGCCAAGCGATCGCATTCGGCAATTAAGCTAATTCTGACATAACCTTCTCCCCCTATCCCAAAGGCATTGCCAGGGGTGAGAACTACTCCCGTTTGCTGCAATACCGAAAGCGCAAAATCTGTAGAACCTATCCCCACCGGACAAGGAATCCATAAATACATTGTTGCTTTGGTTTTGGGAATATTCCAGCCTAGTTCCCCTAATCCCGCAATTAAAAAATCGCGGCGGCGAATGTAACGGTTTTGAACTTCGTGCAAGTAAGAATCGGGTAATTGCAAAGCAGTTTCGGCGGCGGTTTGCAAAGCCGCAAAAATGCCGTAATCTAAGTTAGTTTTTAGCGTCCTTAGTCCTTGAATAATATGGCGATTGCCTACAACAAAACCTACTCGCCAACCTGCCATATTGTAAGTTTTTGATAGAGTATGAAACTCGACGCTAATATCTTTTGCGCCGGGAATTTCTAATAAGCTAGTGGGCTGATAGCCATCAAAAGCTAATTCAGCATAACACAAGTCATGAACTAAAAGAATTTCGTACTTACGAGCAAACGCTACAATCTCCTCAAAAAACTCGCGGGGTGCAGTGGCGGCGGTGGGGTTGCTGGGATAGTTAAAGTAAAGAATTTTTGCTTGCTGGGCTACAGCATCGGGAATTGCCGCTAAATCAATTAACCAGTCATTTTCCGGCTTGAGAATCAGGCTGTGAACTTTACCGCCAGCAATTAAAGGGCCGCGAAAATGGGCGGGATAAGCAGGGCTGGGAACTAAAACTAAGTCACCCGGATTGATATAAGCTAACGCCAAATGGGTTAATCCTTCCTTAGAACCGATTAAAGGCAAGGCTTCGCTATCAGGATCGAGTTTGACATCGTAGCGGCGATGATACCAATTAGTAATGGCGCAACGAAAATTAGCCGTCCCTTCAAAAGGAGGATAGCCGTGATTTGCCGGATTTTGTATGGCGGCTACCGCCGCCTCTACAATTGGCTGAGGTGTAGCACCGTCGGGGTTGCCCATCCCCAAGTCGATTAAATCTAACCCTTGTTCTCTAGCTTTAGCTTTTAGTTCGTCTAAACGCGCAAATACGTAGGGCGGCAGTGATTGAATGCGATCGGCGGGACTAATCCAATTTAAACTCATTTCTTGACCTCCTCATTGATGCAGACAGGGTTGAGGGAGTCTTTATTATTGGTAGGCGCAGTTGTCGAAACCATCGCCGCTAGGAGTTGTTCTATAGCGACTTTAAAAGGCAAGCGATGAATGTCAGATTTTGGCGCTAGGGCTAATTCTGCCGCTTGTTCTAACTCTTTCAAACTAATATTTTCTAGTCCTAAATCGCTTAGTTTTTGGGGCAAACCAATTTCTGTATAAAACTTTAATAACTGTTGCCTTGAAGTCGCGGCTAATTGATTTCCTTGTACCATTTCTTCTAGACGCAACTGTACCAAAATCCCATAAGCAACTTTTTCGCCGTGAATGCTGCTATGTACTGGTAAATGAGTTAAGCCATTATGAACGGCATGGGCGGCTACAGTCCGACATTCTGCGCCTCCTAGCCCACCAATTACCCCCGCTAATAACACTGTTGCGTCTACCACCTCCTTCCATACAGCGCTCCCAGGAGATTGCAAAGCGGCGGCGGATTTTTGAAATAAGATATCTCTCAAAACTCTTGCTTGCTGTACAGCAGAGACAATCAAAGTTTGTTCAGAGTTGCCGCTACTAACGGAGGCTTCGTACCATTTAGCGATCGCATCTCCAATTCCTGCTACTAATGTATAAGTAGGAGCAGTAGCAATTAAATCGTAATCAAGCAATAGTAAATCAGGACAATTTTCGAGGCTGACATCATACAAAAATGCTCCTTCCTCGGAATAAACGTTAGATAGTGCCGTCCACGCCGCACAAGTAGCCGCACTGGTAGGAATTGTCACTACGGGCAAATGACACTGATAAGCTAATAACTTTGCCGCATCTAGAGCCTTACCGCCACCGACACCAATAATTAAATCTGCTTGATGGGCTTTCACGGCTTCGCCCATCGTCGCCAAACCCGCCTCACTACAATCAGAGCCGTAGTTTGCGGTACTTGCGTCAAGTTCCTGGGCTGCTAAAACACTCTGCAAGCGGGGTAACGTAGCTTTTAAAGTGCGATCGCCTCCTACAATCAGGGGACGATTACCTAAAAATGCGATCGCGTTTCCAGCTTGTTCTAGAATGCGATCGCCGCGTAATACTTTAGCTGGAGCGACACTAAGAGTAAAAATTGCAGAAGTTGAGGCTTGGTTCATCGACTTTTACAGGGCATCAGATTTGGGTAATTGAGCAAATTTATCGGGGAAAATCTCAATCTGCATTTCTGCATCTTCTTTATTTACAAGACTGCGCTTGACTTGCCCGATATATAAAGGCTTTGACATTCCTTTTTGGGGATGAATAATAGTTCTAGCCCGGATAATTAGTTTATCCTCCTCGCGCCCTAATCGACCATAAGAATACAAGTTTCCGGCAGCTTGACGCAAGGTTGCTTCTAGCTCTGTTTCGGTAATAGTGGGCGCTACAGAAATTACAGCTTGATTTGAGCCAGCGTCGTAAACTCTAGCAAACTTTACCGCTCCCGGTACTACTGTCCGCATAATAGGGACTAAGCTTAAAGCAAATAAGCCGCCCGTGAGTACGCCAAAAAAGCCTGTAACGCCGACTAGCTGAAACCTAGCCGCCCATTGAAATCTAAAACTTAATACTGCTAAAAAAGCACAGAATAAAGTGATAATACCTACCCATTGGGCAATGGTGAGAAAAGTAGCAGTACTTAGCATTGACTTAATTTACTCTTGTTCGTTGCTGATAGCTTCGACTTGATCGTTTTCCAAAGCAGCTTTGATTGTATGCCAAGAGAGATTAGCACACTTAATTCTGACCGGAAATTGAGCTACGCCTTGCATAACATTTAGTTTCCTTAATTCTTTGGGAAACTCATCTTCACCTTTCATCATGCCTTGAAAGCGTTTCACCATTGCTAACGCTTCGTCTACTTGCTTACCGCGTAAAGCATCCGCCATTAAGTCTGCTGATGCCATGGCGATCGCACAGCCTTCACCTACAAACTTTACGTCTTCAATGCGATCGCCCGTATCGTTTAGCTGTACGGTTAGTTCAATCGTATCGCCACAAGAGGGGTTATGTCCGCGTTGCTGGCGGTGTACAGGACTTGTTTGCCCTTTATGACGCGGTTTTTTGTAGTGTTCTAAAATTACCTGCTGATACAAGTC
>JACCVJ010000262.1 GCA_013698215.1 Tatlockia sp.
TTTTTCTGTCGGTGCATCTTCTCCCCAAGGATAGGTACTACTACCCCCGGCGGCTTTTTCCCACTCAGCTTCGCTAGGTAGCCTTTTACCGAGAAATCGAGCGTAAGCATCGGCTTCGTACCAACTCACCCCACAAACCGGGTGATTTTCCCAGCGCAGGTCGTCAGACCAGTATAACGGCTTGGTTACTTGCCCAGATTGCACCCATCGCCACCCCGCTTTTGACCACCAAGTAGAATTTTCATAGCCACCAGTTTCAATAAAAGTTCGATATTGTCCGCAACTAACCGGGTAGCGGTCAATAGAATAGGTTTCAAGATTAACTTGATGAGCGGTGCGCTCGTTATCTAAAGCGTCTATAGAGTCATTTCCTTGAGTAAATGTACCCGATTCAATGTATACCATTTCTGAATTTAGAGTATTTGTTTTAATTAAAGAAGAATTAGGAGCAGGATGCACGGTAAAAATATTTTGAGTAGTAAGATTTTGCCAACTTGCGCCTACTGGAGCGCGATCGTGCCAACGCCCAAGTTGCATAATAAAAGCGATGGTTTCGGTATGCTGACTTTCGTGTTGCAGTAGCCAACGCCAGAGACGTTCTTCTTTTTCTAGATCAATAGTTTCTAGCCGCAAAAGAACTTTGTTTCTAATTACTTCAAGATAGCTTTTAATCTCGTTTAGTGGTGGCAACTTGACGCGCTCAGACTTGGGTAAGCCATCAGCGACAAACAAACGGCGATAGGCAGAAAATTCGGGTTTTATACCAGTTTGGCGTTCGAGCAACCATAATGACTCAGTATAACCAATGTGTCCTAAATGCCAACCAACAGGGCTAAATTCCGAGTGTGCTTGAACGCAAAATGTTGTCTCGTCTATAGATTCAAATAGTTCTAAAGTTCCCGCCCGACACTGATGCAACCACTGTTTTAATTGTTGTCTTTGGTCAACAATTAAGGGCGAATCGCTAGTTTGTTGATACTTGATGGATTTCGATCTCAAGGTCTTGTCCCACACTAAGAATACTCTGTTCGGAAAAACGATGCCAGTCCCCTTTAAATAGAGGTTCAGAGGCGATAATTACCGATTTTGGATAGTTTAGGTCGTCCCTAATCCAATATAAGGAAGGACACTCTATACCGCTTGCAAATCGAGCCGCAATTAGTCGCTTACCATCGCTAATAATAATGTTAACTGAAGCGGAGACTTGATGAGATTTGGCTAATTCAGCTAATTTGAGTAAGGCGCTTTGCAAAGCTTGTTCTAAAGTACCATCGGGGTTGTTTAGATATTCATCAAGAAATAAAGCAAAAAAGTGTTCCGAATCGGTGCTACCTTTGATAGATTTGTATGCAACATCACTTAGAGCCTCGGTGATTGGACGCATGAGAGTTTGTTTAAAGTTGTCAATTCTACCATTATGAATAAATAACAGTTGTTCAAACTTAAACGGCTGACAATTGCTCATATCCACCGCTTGTCCGGTAGTTGCACTACGGACGTAGCCTAGAATACAGTTTGATTCTACATACCTTCCCAAGCTAGATAAATTTACATCATTCCAAATCGGAATCACGTTTTTGTAAATGAAAGGCTCAGTATCTTTTTCGGGGTGATACCAACCAATGCCAAAACCATCGGCGTTAACTACTCCTGAATTCATTTCGAGCGGTTGATAGCTTTGGACGATCAAAGAGTGTTCTGGTTTGGACAAAATATAGTCCAAGGGAATTGATGAGCCGATATAGCCTAATAATCTACACATAATTAGCGCGATCGCCTCTTCTTCGTTCCTAATAGTCGTTCCTATTCTATTTCTTTAACTAGGCTCGTGTGTTGTCTCAAGTTCTCTCTTAGGTATGAAGACAGCCAAATAGTTTATTTATGTTGTGCTTTCGTGTTTAGCCATAAAACTCAAGCATCACTCTGCAAGGGGGTTTAAACTTCCTTGCTTATAGCTAACGCATTATATCTTTCCTGTGGGTAAAAATTGCTTATTTGCCCACAGGATTTTTGCTGATATCGCCTTTTACAATACCTCATTAGTTAGGAGTAGCGATGGTTACAAAACCTAGTTAATAGCTTTGTTATGTTGATTAGTGAAAGCGCAAAGGAATACGAACTGTGGGTTTGGTTGCAATTGAAATTATTGA
>JACCVJ010000633.1 GCA_013698215.1 Tatlockia sp.
GATAAAGCAGGTAATCCTAACGGTAGCGGCAATCATCGCAAAAATATGATGCAGTCTCTAGAAGGCAGCCTAAAACGCCTCAATACTGACTATATTGATCTATTTTGGCTTCATGCTTGGGACTTCATGACACCCATTGAAGAAGTAATGCGAAGTCTTGATGATATGGTACGCGCCGGAAAGGTACTCTATATCGGCATTTCTGATGCACCTGCTTGGATTGTATCTCAAGCAAATACCCTAGCCCAGTGTTACGGCTGGACACCTTTTGTGGCTTTGCAAGTCGAGTATAGTTTGGTGCAAAGAACGCCCGAACGGGATTTATTACCAATGGCAAAAGCTTTTGACTTAGCGGTTACGCCTTGGAGTCCTTTGGGTGGTGGCGTACTTACAGGAAAATATAATAAACCGACTGAAGGTAATGGTGAAGAACAAAGGCGCTTAAAACAAATTTCTGACAAGAATTTGGCTATTTCTGAAGTTGTTAATCAAGTTGCTGCGGAAATTGGACATTCGCCTTCTCAAGTTGCCCTAGCTTGGCTACTGATTCAATCTGGTATAACTATCCCAATTATAGGAGCGCGGAAGTTATCGCAGTTTCAAGATAATCTTGCTTGCCTTGATGTTACGCTTGCACCAGAGCATCTACAACGATTGAATGAAGTTAGCCAAATTGAGTTAGGTTTCCCTCATGATTTTCTTGGTAGCGATACGATCCGTGATCGCTTATTTGGCGGTACATTCAACGCAATTCAAAATCACCGTCTCTAAGCACAGGAATCGTTTTTAAAATTGCTGCCAAAATCGTAAGATGGGGAAATGAAAAATCACCCCTTACCCCAAATTCCCCCTTGTACTTGGAATCGTCCCATTGGCTTAGGATGGGACAAACCCTACACTGTTCGCAATCCTAGCAACCTGGATGATGGTGCTTGGCATGGTATGCCTTTAGGTGGCTTTGGCGCAGGGTGTATCGGGCGTTCCTCTAAAGGCGATTTTAATCTGTGGCATATTGACGGGGGAGAGCATACTTTTAAAAGCATTCCCGCTTGTCAATTTAGCGTTTTTGAGCAGCAAAGCAATTCAGCTTATGCTTTATGTACCGAAGCTCCCGAAGACGGCACTTTACAAGCTTGGCAATGGTATCCACCTGGCGGCGGTACATACCATGCTCTTTATCCTCGTAGCTGGTTTGTCTACGAAAATGTATTTCAGTCTCAGCTAATGTGCGAACAGTTTTCGCCGATATTGCCGGATAATTACCAAGCAACTAGCTATCCTGTAGCGGTATTTGTCTGGAAAGCTTCTAATCCTACCGATAAACCACTAACGCTCAGTATTATGCTGACATGGCAAAATATGGTGGGCTGGTTTACAAATTCGATTAAATCTCCACAAGTGCGAGTTAGAGATGATGGAAGCCCGGTTTATGAGTACGAGCCGCGTTTGGGGCAAAGTACAGGAAATTACAATAAGTTAATAGAAACTTCAAATGATAGTTTAGGTTGTGTACTAGCTAGAGTTGGCAGTGATGTTGTAGAAGAAGGGATAGGACAATGGGCGATCGCAACTTCGACTAATCCTAAATACCAAATATCCCATCATACTCGCTGGAATCCTACAGGTACAGGCGCAGAGGTCTGGCAAAGCTTTGCGACTAATGGTACTTTACCTAACTATATAGATGAAACACCGATTGCTGATGGCGAACAGTTGGCAAGTGCGATCGCCATTAAATTTACTCTAGAACCGGGAGAAAGTCTAGAGATACCTTTTGTTTTAGCTTGGGATTTCCCCATAACTGAATTTGCACCAGGAGTAAATTATTATCGCCGCTACACAGACTTTTTTGGGCGCAACGGTGATAACGCTTTAGCGATCGCATCAAATGCTTTACAACAGTACCATTCTTGGCAAAAGCAAGTTCAAGCTTGGCAGCAACCAATTATCGATCGCGTTGATTTGCCTGATTGGTTCAAAATGGCTCTATTTAACGAACTATACGATTTAACTAGCGGTGGTACGTTGTGGAGTGCGGCGGATGAACGCGATCCGATCGGACAATTTGCCGTCTTAGAATGCTTAGATTACCGTTGGTACGAAAGCTTAGATGTCAGGCTTTATGGCTCTTTTGGCTTATTGATGCTGTGGTCAAAGTTAGATAAATC
This sequence comes from Tatlockia sp., assembly GCA_013698215.1. GTDB lineage: Bacteria > Cyanobacteriota > Cyanobacteriia > Cyanobacteriales > Chroococcidiopsidaceae > Aliterella. Next base: position 2,169 of record JACCVJ010000633.1, read on the forward strand.
TATTTTACGAGCTTACGCTAGAGCAATTTCAACAAGCGATCGCACTCTTAGAGAAATTGGCTACAACCAAGCTACAGGATTACGCAAAGTTGCGAATGCGACTCCCCACGATTTAGGAGCGCCAAACGAGCATCCCTGGGAAAAAACTAATTACACTAGCTACCAAGATTGCAATTTATGGAAAGATTTGCCTAGCGATTTTGTCTTGCAAGTCCACCGAGATTTTGTCCTAACAGGCTCCACCGATTGGGAATTGCTGTGGGATTGTTGGGATGCAATTGTCCAGACTTTAAATTACCTCAAAACTTTCGATTTAGACGGCGACGGCATCCCAGAAAACTCAGGAGCGCCCGATCAGACCTTTGACGATTGGCGTTTGCAAGGTGTCAGCGCCTACTGTGGCGGCTTGTGGTTAGCAGGACTCGAAAGTGCGATCGCTATTGGTAAAACTTTAACCAGTTATCCCCCAGAGCATCCATTAGGAGAAATTCTCACGTCTCCTTTAAATCAACCGCCCATTAATGAAACTATTGCTATTTATCAAACTTGGTTAGAACAATCGCGCCCAGTTTATCAAGAAAAACTCTGGAATGGGCAGTATTATCGCCTCGATAGTGAAAGTGGCTCTGATGTAGTTATGGCAGATCAACTGTGCGGACAATTTTACGCGCGGTTGTTGGGCGTGCCTGATATAGTAGAAAGCGATCGCACTCTTTCTAGCTTAAAAACTGTCTACGATGCTTGCTTTCTCAAATTCCACAATGGAGCTTTTGGCGCTGCTAACGGCTTGAAAATTGATGGTTCCCCAGAAAACCCCGATGCTACTCATCCCTTAGAAGTGTGGACGGGAATTAACTTCGGACTTGCCGCTTTTCTCATTCAAATGGACATGAAAGAGGAAGCTTTGAAGCTCACCCAAACCGTAGTAGAGCAAATTTACAACAATGGGCTGCAATTTCGTACCCCTGAAGCGATTACAGCCGTCGGTACATTCCGGGCTTGCCACTATCTACGTCCAATGGCAATTTGGGCAATTTACGGAATGCTTAAATAGTTATTAAGCCTACTCCCTAAAGGGGAGTAGGCTTAACAAGCTATCTATTCAATTACGCTCTAGTTAGATTTTGGTAACAAAGCAATAGGATTAACTGCACCTTTACCACCAGGATGTACTTCAAAATGGAGGTGAGGCCCTGTACTGCGCCCCGTGCTACCCATCAGTGAAATTTGCTGCCCCTGGTCTACAAATTGACCTGGCTGCACCAAAAGCCGATAGTTGTGAGCATAACGGGTCAAACTACCGTCAGCGTGTTGAATGTCAACTAAGTTGCCGTAGCCTCCCTTATTCCAGCCTGACTTAATTACTACACCCGGTGCGGCAGCAAATATGGGCGTACCTACAGGGGCAGCAATATCAATTCCTCGGTGCATTCGTCCCCAGCGCCAGCCGTAGTTAGATGTTAATGCACCTCTAGCTGGCCAGATATAACCGTTTAAAGGAGCTACCCCATTAGGCTGAGGTAAGTAGTTCATAGCCGGATCTAAGGGGGGCAACTCTGGAATAACTTGCCGTGCGGGGAAAGATTCGTTAGAGTTATCTCCACTTACAGGAGCAGTAGCTACCCTACCTCCAACGGTAGCTGGAGTCGAGTAGTTAACTCTATTTATTAGTTGTTTTTGCGTTACAGGTTTTAAGTCTTGATAGGTTTGAGCAACTTGAAACTCTGGATTGATCGGTTCGTCATCTAACTTCGCGCTAGGCTTAACTATTTGTTGTGAAACTTCGCCTTTTACCGCCCGTACTAGCACTGTAGGGTTGCTACTATTTTGAGCATGGTATTTTTGCTTTAGCTTTTCTACGTCGTTTTGTAGTTTTTGGGCGTACTGCACTTGTAGGGCATTTAGGGCTGTTGGCTCTAATGGCTTTGCTTCTACTTCACCAGGAATATTCCCGCCTACACCAGTGTAAGCTGGTGCAGGTGTGTTTGGAAGTACAACCTCTTGTGTTGTAGCTACAAGCGACACCTTAGCGACGGATGGCAGCGCCACTACAGGTAAACTATTTGTCTGTGCGGTTGGCTCTACTTTTTCAATTGGTGGTAAAACGGCAACGTTTGCTTGAGTTGTCATGCTAGTTAAGCTAGGGATCTTGATCTTTTGATCTACTAGCAGCAAGTCAGGATTGGACAAATGGTTGAACTTAGCCACTTCTGGCAAAGATAGGCGATGGGCTGAAGCAATATTTATCAGCGTATCTCCTGGTTTTACTTGATACTCGGATGTTGTGGCATTTATTATAATTGGTTCGTTAACGCTAGTTACTATTTCTTCAACGGGAGAAGAATTGTCTACTCCTTCCGGTAGAGCCTGGGTGGCTACTTGTTGCTCGTCAACAGCTTTTACTTCTGTAGGGGTAGTATTTGCAGATGGGGCTACCGATGCTGGCTGGACAAATACTGGCGATGGTGTTTCTGTTAACTGTGTTGCAGTGCTAACGCCTGGTGCGGCTGCGACAACCTCTGTTGGGGTAGTAGCTACGTCTTGATTGCTTGGTGTCTGTGGTAATACAATTACTTCTGTTTGTAAAGGCTGTGCTGCAAATTCCCGGCTTTGATCGCTAGTTGCTGCTACTAAGGCTTGACTACCAAGGTGTTCTGGTAACGTTCCTTCGAGGTTCTGGGCTGCAACTACTGCTGGTTGGCTAAGGGTAGTTACTGGTGGCGCTAAATCAATATTACTAGGTACTTGTACTACTTCAGGATTGTTTAAAGGGCTAGGATTTTCTCTATTTTTTAGGCGATCTACTAGCAGCCTTTGCTTTGCTGTCCAATCACTGTTTGCTTCTACACTAAAAGCCGATCGCACTTCTGATGGGCTAGAAGCGACAACTATTTGATTGGGGACAATCTCTACTGCTCGATTTTGAACTACTTCTGCCTCTCTTTTAGCCTTAATTGGCGCGAAGTTTTGTTGTGCATTGCTAGTTGCAACTATGGGCGCTAGGGCTTGGGTGCGCTCTAAAGCGCTTGCCTGTTGGTGTTGCCGAAGTCTTAGAGCAAGACTTGTATTAGTAACGGGTGGTTGGGGTACTAACTCCTTAGAGGGCTGTAGCGCTGGAGTAAAGTTTGTTTTTGGGGCGCTAGATTCAACTACAGGAGCCGGATGATTGTAAATCGGTGCAGTAGCTTTTTTGGCTGTACTGTAAGGCGTGGATGGCACTACTTGAAGTGTTGCTACAGGCAAGGCGCTTACTAACGGTACTACTTGTACTATTTCTGGGGCGGTGCGATCGCCCTGCGTTGATGGGCTACTTATCTGTGGCAATTGTGCCGCTTGTGTCAGTAAAAGATTTGGCGTTCCTACCGACACTGTTAGACCAATTATGGCTGCCGATGTCCGAAATATCCGCACCTTTGGCTGTAATCGTTTTTCCAGTGCCTTCTGACTGACATTGCAACTGGGCAAACCTTTAATTTTTTTAGTCCATGTTCGTTTCAAAAACGACCTCCTAGAAACACGCTTTGCTTGACTGCTGTTGATTAGATAAATCAACAATCGCCTCGCTTTTACAATACTACTATTTTGTTTTCGTCATCATTCAACAGACATAATTTACTTCATATCTTTTGAATAATTAATTTACACAAGTTTACACTAATTTGAGAAAATTTCAATATTTTAGAATTTGGCAGGCAAATATTAATTGCTGGCTATCAAGTAATTATCATCGCTCTTAAGTAACGATACTAGGGTGAAATTTCTTTAGGGCGATCGCTCTGGGGAGCAGATTTCCATAAACACAAAGATTCAGCATAGGTGATCGTTGCAATCCTGCGCCAAGATTGAGCCAATTTTTGTAACATAACCTCACGTTCAACGCACTTTGATTAATTGCAATATCATCGTAAAAATAGCTAATAACTTCCCTAAAAACAAGGGCGACGAACAGATTATTTTTTGCCAACGCAAATTAAAGTTTTTGAGTATCAAATTGCTCAAACCTATACTAATTATGACATTGGTTGCTTATTTATCTTGCTAATTAGTTTAATTAAACTTGCAGAAGTTGGCGCTAGGTAGTAGCAGACTTGCTCAATTAATATAGGAATTTCTTATCATACTTTAGGTGGCAAAGTATATAAGCTGTATTGAGAGTCAAGGCTTAAATAAGTTCCTTAAAAGCGACGCTAATCAACCTTAAAAACACTGAAGTTCGCCGTAATTTTACGGAGAAAATTAGGGTTGTTTTAGCAATCCAACTTGACGATAAGCTTCAAACAAACCTACAGCTACGCTTACCGATAGATTTAAACTTCTTACTCCTGGCTGGCTCATAGGAATGTAAGCTGTTTCCTGACAAGAAGCTAAAACCGTTGGGGGCAACCCAGCAGTTTCACTACCAAAAAGCAGCCAATCGTCTATTTGAAATTGAATGTTTAAATAACTACCTTTGCCCGTGACGCTAAAGCCAATAGTGCGTCCTCCTTTTTGCTGCTGGTACAACTGAAAAGCATCAATGGAATCGTGATAGTGGAGGTTTACATAGGGCCAGTAATCTAAGCCAGCGCGTTTGAGATAGCGATCGCTAATTTCAAAGCCTAAAGGGGCAACCAAATGGAGTTGCGTACAGGTGGCGGCGCAGGTACGAGCAATATTGCCCGTATTGGGAGGAATTTGAGGGTTGACTAAGACAACTTGAGGCATTTAAGGCTAGGATTGCACCAGAGAGACTATGCTTAATTAAAACTATAGTTTTTATATAGGTTTAATTAATATTTAGTTTAGTTATCTGATTGATTAGGTATTCTGAGGTTTTAATCAGACTTTTGGCAAGATGAGTTGACATTTTATTAGCCAAAAGCCGATGGGCAGGTAGGGGAGAAATTAAGCAAGCAAGGAAGGACATAACTTGTCTTCTAGCTCCAATTCTTGCTCTGCCATCGCTACTTGAGCGTAAGTAATCACTTGCCGAGGATCGAAACCGCAAGAATTTAGTCTTAACCATTGCTGGGCTTCATTACCTTCGCGGAGCAGCTTTGCTAAGGGAGAGAGAAAACAGCTAAAACCTTTTTGCTTAGAGATGCCCCAGACTTGGGCATAAATTTCTTCAATCCAATCTCTAGCAACAATACTTCTCCCATCTTGCCAGTGGGTTAAGGGAGCATCTAGGCTACTTGTTGCTGCCGCAATTTCATTGTTTTTAGTTACTTCTAATAACTTTGAAGGGGAGAAGATGCTGTTAGTAAGCGGATCTAGTCCCGGATTTTCGAGCAATTGCCAGAGACGAGCTTCAATTAAGGCGGTAATTGCTAGTAAGGAGATAGGATTAGTGACTAAATCGCAAATTCGCAATTCTACACGATTGAGATCGTAAGGACGGCGATCGCCATTGGGGCGCACAGAAGTCCACAGGTGACGCACATTTTGCATAGTCCCGGCAGCGATTTGGGCTTCTACCCATTCGATGTGGTGGGCGTGGCTGGTGAATAAAGGGACATTTGTAGGAGTTTGTGGGAATAAACCCCACCGAGTAGAGTGATACCCAGTAACTCGGCTGTCTAAAAAGGGCGAAGACGCGCTCAGGGCAAGATATAAAGGTGCTTCTACCCGCACAAGACGACAGGCTTGCATTAATAATTCTGGGTCGTCAATACCAATATTTATATGGACGCTGGCGGTAACAACTTTAGTGCCGTAGGTCTGCTCAATATAAGTATGGTAGGGGTTCTGAGGATCGGACCTATAAAAATTATCGCTACCGCCCAAGGATAGGGTACTACCAGGAATGAGGGTGTAATTGCCTAAGCGCTGTAAAAACTTTCGCAACTGTTGCCGAGGTCGCACCAAGTCACATAATAGGGTGTCGTATTGAGTAGAGGGGGGGGTAATGTACTCTACATTGCGGCTATCGGGTTCGCGCATATAACCGTCAACGGCGGCTACTATTTGGTCAGAAAGACCAACAATATCGCCTTGGTGCGTTCCCGTATACATTTCAATTTCAAAGCCCTTTGATAGCAGCACAGGTTATTCCTCGGCTTTTTT
>JACCVJ010000281.1 GCA_013698215.1 Tatlockia sp.
GGACGCTATAAAATTACCAAACTTTTAGGGCGAGGAGGATTTGGGGAGACATATTTAGCAGAAGATGGCGATCGCCCTGGTAATCCAATTTGTGTAGTTAAGCAGTTACAGCCTATTTCTAATTCGCCTAATGTCCTAAAAGCAGCACAAAGATTATTTAATAACGAAGCAGAAATATTATACAAGTTAGGTAATCACGAACAAATACCACAACTTTTAGCTCACTTTGAAGAAAACAATCAATTTTATTTAGTTCAAGAATTTATCGACGGACACGACCTAAGCGAAGAAATTACTCCAAATAGGCGATGGACGGAAGAACAAATAATTGCCTTTTTAAAAGATGTACTTATAGTTTTACAGTTTGTTCACGAACAAAATGTTATCCATCGAGACATTAAACCATCTAATTTAATTAGGCGCAGACGAGACGGCAAAATTTTCTTAATCGACTTCGGCGTAGTTAAAGAAATTCAGCTACCAACTACCCAAAACAACACTTACTCAACAATTTCTGTGGGGACTCCAGGCTATGTCCCAAACGAACAATTAGGCGGAAAACCCCGTGTTAGTAGCGACATTTATGCGCTAGGTATCACTGCAATTCAAGCTTTAACAAGGCTCTATCCAGAACAAATTACTGAAAATACTCAAACTGGAGAAATTCTCTGGCGACAAAATGCCCAAGTAAGCGATCGCCTAGCGGGGATTTTAGACCTAATGGTTAAGTCCCATTTCCGTGATCGCTATCAATCTGTTGAGGAGGTACTAAACGATTTACAAAACATCCAAGTTAATTCTCAAAATACCCTAGTATCAAATACAACTAAAAATCAGTTACCTACTACTAATTTTGCTCCACTTCAACAGCTAAGTACCATTGATAACAGATCGGAGTCATTAAAGCATAAACCAATAAGTTTACCTTTAGTTGTTGGTTTAATCGCCACTACGGCAGTGGCAACTTTGTATTTGTCTCGTTTGTTACTGCCAACGCAGCAAGTAGTTAATAGCAGTGTAGGTATAACACCGCTAGTACCTAACTCAACTCCTCAACCTGCGGTAGTGCGAAGTCCCGTCGCAACGCCAGGATTTCCCGCAAGTTCAAATCCGACTGTAGTGCGAAGTCCCTTAGTGCAAGTAACCCAATCAAACCCAAGAGTTTCTCCACCCCCAAACACTGCCAGCCTTCCAGAAATTTCATCACCTACAGTGACGACAAAAATTAACCCGCAAGTTCAAATAGCCTCGCCAAAACTGACTTCTGCACCTGTAGCAAGAGTTACAGAACCGATTCCTTTAACTGAAGTTAAATGCTCAACGACAAGTGCTGAATCTAATAGCCAATCTTTCGTTGAATCACTCAAAAACTTAACTATTGGTAAAGCTACCGTTACGGCAATAGCTGAACTTGCAAGTCAAAACTCTAATAATCCGGCAAATAGTCAAATAAAAGCTGATACTCCTGCGGGAGTAGACTGTTTATTAAATCCTCGTAATGGTAACAATCAATTTAATACTTTAAAACTAGCTTTTGGCATTAACGATACTAATAAATATTTAAGCAATGTGAGTGCAGAAACCAAAGTACGGTTAACTGTTTATCTTGATCGCAAAAATATTGGTTCAAAAGAAGTAACTAAAGGAGAGATAAAAACTTGGGGATTAAATATTGCAGAGGTTGAAAATGTTGCTTTAGAAGCAGAGTGTATAGAAAGTAATTACGTCCCCAAAATTTGTCCTGCCCTTGTGTTTACTCAAGTAGACTTAAATTAACAGCATTGCTGAAAGTGTGATTGTTTTTCCTTTCTGCAATCCTATCTCCCCCTTATTCATATCCTATTAGGAATTGCAGAAAGGAAAACTTCTTAATTACTTATTACCAATTCAGCAACACCAAATTAACTATTAATATAGTTATGCTTTGCTATCGGTAGTAATTATGTACGCACCTAGATAAGTACTTGCGCTCATTTTTTGACTTTTGTTACTTAAATAGGTACGGTAATCCCTAGTAAAAAGGTAGTAGTTTACAAATCTTTATCATTACTTGCCAGCGATAGACTTCTGCAATTGCTTAAGAGTTTGATACATTTCTGGTAAGCGACTGTAAACAGCAGCAGCTTTAATATGAAGTTTGTGGGAAATTGCCGGAGTGCCAGAAACGGTTGCTCCAGGCTTAACATCTTTAAGAATCCCTGCTCTAGCAGCAGCGATCGCACCATTTCCCATTTTGGCTTGATTGGCGATGCCGACTTGACCTGCTAAGATGACGCGATCGCCTAGAGTTACGCCCCCAGCTAAACCAACTTGGGCGGCGATCGCACAATTGGCTCCAATTTGGCAACCATGACCGATCTGGACTAAGTTATCAATTTTTGTTTGCTTGCCAATACGAGTTTCCCCCACCGAGGGGCGGTCTATGGTGCTATTACAGCCTACTTCTACCCCGTCTTCTAAAATGGTGATTCCTGACTGCTCCATTTTGTACCAGCCTGTCGGAATCGGCACAAAGCCAAAGCCTTCAGAACCAATAACTGCGCCGCTATGAATTACGCAATCAGCGCCGATTTGAGCGCGTTCGCTAATTGTGCAGTTGGCGTGTAAGGTGGTGCGATTGCCGATCTGTACCTGGGGATAAATTACGACGTTGGGGTGAATGCAAACGCGATCGCCAATTTGGACGTTAGCTTCAATTACGACATGAGCGCCAATATAGACATCTTTGCCTATATTGGCGGTGGGGTGAATGACCGCCGTAGGATGAATAGCCGGGGTAGGGCGGTAAGGCTCGTAAAATAAACTAATCGCCCTTGCAAATAGCAATCGTGGCTGAGAGGTACTAACCCAAGCTATACCGCGTGCTTTGGCTTGAGCTTGCAAGTTTTCGTCCAATGGCAAAATTAAGGCACTAGCGCCCGTTTTTGCCACCTCAGAGGCAAATTTAGCCCCCTCTATGTAACTTAGAGTGTTAGAAGCAGCTTCATCTATAGCAGCGATGCCACTTAGCTCAATATCGTTATCTGGCAGGCTGTTATTATTAGCACTGTCCCCTAGCTTTTGGACTATTTCGCTAAATTTCATGTTTTGGCAATTTTAAAGTGATTCAATATTATTGAACGTTATTAGCGTCAAGAATGCTCGCAAACAAAATTCAAGACTCTATATTCCCTAAAGCGTTTCCAGCTATCCAGGCTGTTGTCCAAGCACTTTGAAAATTGAAGCCTCCGGTAACTCCGTCAATGTCTAAGACTTCTCCAGCAAAATGCAATCCTGGGGTAATACGGCTTGCCATTGTTTTGAAGTTAACTTGCTTGAGATTGACACCGCCGCAGGTAACAAATTCTTCTTTAAAGGCTCCCTTACCTTTAATTTGATAAGCCCCTTGAGTAAGTTCTTGAATTATTTGGTTTAAACTTTTGTTGGATACTTCCGCCCAGCGTTGCTCTAATCCTATACCTGTACGAGCGATTAGATACTGCCAGAGACGATGAGGTAAGTCAACACCACGCTGCAAAGCGATTACTTTTTTGGGATGTGCTGTTTTTGCTAATAGCAATTGCGATCGCAATTGGTCGCTACTGTACTTAGGTTGCCAATTAATTAGTAATGTTGCCTGATATTTGCAGTCGTGCAGTACCCTTGCACCCCAAGCTGATAGTTTGAGTACGGCAGGGCCACTTAAACCCCAGTGCGTAATTAGTAAAGGTGCGGTTTGTTCTAGAGTTTTTTTAGCTATTGATAATTTTAGCTGCACTGGATTGGCGCTAATTCCAGCTAATTCTTTTAAATACTTGTCAAGAATATTAAAGGTAAATAGTGAAGGTACGGGTGGTTCAATAGTATGACCTAAATCTTCGGCGATTTGATAGCCCAAGGGATTGCTACCAGTAGCTAGTAAAATGCGATCGCACTTTATTTTCTCTCCGGTTTTTAGTTCAATTTCAAAGCCTGTGGTTTGCTTAACAACAGACACTACAGTTTTGCCAGTAAGCAACTCTACTCCAGCCAAATCAGCCGCTTTTGTTAAGCAATCAATAATTGTTTCGGAACTATCGGTAGTCGGAAACATTCTTCCATCAGCTTCAGTTTTTAGCTTTACTCCTTGGTTTGCAAACCATTTGACTGTATCCGTAGCTTGAAAGCGACTAAAAGCACCCTGTAAAGCTTTTTCACCTCTAGGATAATTTTGCACCAAGTTAATAGGCTCAAAGCAAGCATGAGTAACGTTACAACGTCCCCCACCAGATACGCGGACTTTGGCTAAAGGCTGACGACTAGCTTCTAATAAAATAACTTGGGTATGGGGATGAGATGTCGCGCAAGCAACTGCACCAAAAAAGCCAGCCGCACCACCTCCGATTACTACTACTCGTAACGGTTGCATTAAATCCTTAAGTTATTTACAGTTCCAGCCTAACTAATTTATTCAATCACACCATTCCAAACCGTAAGGAAGATTGATTGCTGAATATTCAAGGTGTAACACCCGACGATGGGTAGAGTTTGTAGATATTGAATAACTATGCAGCAGTAAATGCTTTTATGGCGCGGTTTAGCAAAAAGACTATTGGCTGCTAAAGCTATTTTTTGAATCAGTAAGTCAATATTATTAGTATCCAGTACAGTTTTCACCACAGAGAGACCATCCTCTGCGATTACTTTTCTCAAAACGGATTTACTTAAGCTCATTAACTATCAAGCTTTTTACTTCCTAGAACTTGGAGCATAAATTACTTAAACCCCAAATTCTGTTCACAATTAACGATTATTTTTGTGCTTGCAACTATTGTTGTGTAGGTTCAACGCCGCCATTAATATTTATACGCGGAGATTGTAAAATTGAGGTATCGTAAGGATTGGGTAAATCTCTAGTCCGAACTACGCGATCGCTTGAACCCTGCTTTAATAACTCATCTTTGTAAAGAACAGTAATTGCTTTGGTGTCTGCGGTAATTTCATTTTCTACAAAAGAATTGTTTAACCCACCAATCCCGATGAGAAAATCTAGCTGCCGCAGCAAAGAGCGATTTTCTGAATATTCTTTGTCGTTAGTATAAAATACTCGATCAAAGCGATCGGAGAGAGTTTCATACTGAGAATATTGATTAGCCGGGGAAGTTTGAGCTTTTGCTGTCGAACCAATACAAACTGTTGCAAAAATGACTAAAGCGCCTGTTAAGCTCTTAAATTTTACACCCATGATGTTTTTCCTCACTTGTAGATATTTTATTTGTGGTTGCATCTAGCATCAGTGTTAGCTTATTTTTGGGTTTGCTACAACTATTAAATTTTTCTGATGACAAACCAAATCCCCAGCCAGATAGATACAGAACTTTGGGCAGTTAAGGCAGATTTAACAGGCTTAAAATCCCATTTACTCGATTTATTTTGTACTTTAGCCTATACTGAAGGTGATTTTGTGCTTTCTTCAGGGCAAAAAAGTTCTTACTATATCAATGGTAAACAAGTAACTTTGCATCCTCAAGGTGCAGTAGCGATCGCCCGGATACTATTATCTCAGATTCCTAGCAATACTCAAGCTGTAGCAGGATTAACTTTAGGAGCCGATCCTATTGTTACAGCAGTAAGTGTAGTTTCGGTTTATGAACACCGCCCCATCCCCGCTTTAATTATCCGCAAAGAAGCAAAGGGACATGGATCTATGGCTTATATTGAAGGCTTAACTCTACCTATGGGTGCGCCTGTCGTAGTGTTAGAAGATGTCGTAACTACTGGAAAATCAGCCTTGCAAGCGGTAGAAAGACTCACTGGTGCAGGTTATAGGGTTACTGAAGTAATGGCGCTAGTAGATAGACAGCAAGGAGGAGAGGACTTGTACAAATCGAAGGGTTTAAATTTCCAGTCAATTTTTACAATTACCGATATTCAAGAGCGATTTCGGGCAATGTAGAGACGTTGCATTGCAACGTCTCTAGCTCAAAATTTAAGACGTTGCATTGCAACTACATCAAAATTTAAGCTTTAACTGGTTCTTTTGCCAAGAATTTCTCTAATTCTGTCAGTGCGTCAGCATCTACTTTTGTTTGCATTGGACAAAACTTCGGCCCACACATTGAGCAAAATTCCGCAGTTTTGTATATGTCTGCGGGTAAAGTTTCATCGTGGTATTCCTTCGCCCGTTCTGGATCTAAAGATAGTTCAAATTGGCGATTCCAATCAAAGTTGTAACGAGCTTTAGATAATTCGTCATCTCTATCTCTAGCGCCAGGTCTATGACGGGCAATATCGGCAGCGTGGGCGGCGATTTTGTAGGCAATCAACCCATTCCTCACATCTTCGGCATTTGGTAGCCCTAGATGCTCTTTAGGGGTCACGTAGCACAACATTGCTGTACCATACCAACCCGCCATTGCTGCGCCAATTGCTGATGTAATATGATCGTAGCCGGGAGCAATATCTGTAACTAAGGGGCCTAAAACGTAAAAAGGTGCTTCGGAACATTCCTCCATCTGTTTTTTGACGTTAAACTCGATTTGATCCATCGGCACGTGTCCTGGACCTTCTACCATGACTTGAATGTCATCTTCCCAGGCGCGGCGAGTTAGTTGCCCTAAGGTTTTTAATTCGGCTAGTTGCGCCGCATCCGAGGCATCGTGAGCGCAACCAGGACGTAGAGAGTCACCCAAACTAAACGACACATCGTACTTTTTAAATATTTCGATGATGTCGCTAAAGTGGGTGTATAGAGGATTTTGTTTGTGATGATGCAACATCCACCGCGCCAAAATGCCGCCGCCCCGCGATACAATTCCAGTTAAGCGATCGCGCACTAAAGGTAAATGCTCGATTAGTATCCCAGCGTGAATAGTTTGATAATCTACTCCTTGCTGGGCGTGTTTTTCGATAATGTGCAAAAAGTCGTCGGCGGTAAGACTTTCAATTGTGCCATGAACGCTCTCTAATGCCTGATATACTGGCACTGTACCAATAGGTATAGAAGACGCTTGAATAATGGCGGTGCGGATTTCATCTAAGTTTCCGCCTCCGGTGGATAAATCCATCAGAGTATCAGCGCCATATTTAACTGCTAAATGTAACTTAGCAACTTCTTCCGCCAAATCTGAGGAGTTGGGCGACGCGCCAATATTGGCATTGACTTTACACTTCGAGGCAATTCCAATCGCCATCGGCTCTAAATTGGGATGGTTGATATTTGCCGGGATAATCATTCTTCCCCGTGCTACTTCTGCCCGAATCAAATCAACGGGGAGATTTTCGCGCTTTGCCACATACTGCATTTCTTCAGTAGCGACACCTTGCCGAGCATAGTGCATTTGTGACACATTGCTTTGACCCTGGCGTTTTGCAATCCATTCTGTCCGCATTATTTCTTACCTCTAATCACAGCTTTCCTACGCTGGTATTACCCAGTCTCAGGTTCTAAGGGACTATCTCAGCCTGGCTTATCAGACACCCCTAGCTTGATTTCAAATGTTAGCACTTTCACTTCGCAAATGGCACAAAAATTTGTTAGTAGCGATCGCCCTACCCTATATTTTTTGAGCTTTATTGCCGTAGGAAAATAATTGTAATCGGCAGTGCAGGAGTTGAACCTGCCTAACACGAATTATGAGCTCGTTGCCTCAACCGCTCGGCCAACTGCCGCAGATTACATTTTATTGGATGCAGCTTATCTTATACGATTTAGCGATCGCCCATCCAATCGCATATATTATCATAACAACGGTTTTGTTATTTTTTCTAAAAATATATTTTGCATAATGAAATTAAATTCAACGGCAATTTTAACGTTAGTATTATTAACCTTGATGGTGGGTTCGGGTTATCTAAGTTCAGTTTTTGCTTACGGTATTGGACGCGAAGCCCTAAAAAGCGTTACTAAGCCCGATGCTCGTCCGGCAACGAAAATCAAAGTCCGTAAGCCAACTTCGCAAAAAGAGGGGGCAATAGTTATGTTGAAAGAGCAAGACATTCTCAACACTGTCAAAGCCCGAATTGCTGGCAAAGGCAAAAAAGTTAGACCGCAAAAAGTACGAAAAACCACCCAAAGTAATAATACTGTAGCGCCAAAAGCTCAATTAGTAGCTGCAACCGAAGCGCCTCAACCAGGCTTTCCGATTACTAATACGAGTACTGGCGTAACTTTAAGTGTTACTTCGGCTCGGTACGCTGGTGGAGCTTTGGTATTAAAGTTAGATTTTAAAAATAAAGGTGATAAAACTGTACGTTTTTTGTATAGTTTTATGGATATAACCGACGATCGCGGACGAGCTTTGAGCGCAAATACCGAAGGCTTACCAGAGGAATTACCGCCCGAAGGAAATAATACGGGAACAGTTAGCATTCCTACAGCTTTACTTGAAGATGTGAAAAGCCTATCATTGCAGCTTACCGATTATCCAGACCAACAATTACAGTTGGGAGTTGCCAATATCCCGGTTGTTGCGTCCACCCATTAAAGGAATTTTTAAGTGAGTTTGGGCAGAATTTTTGTGATGGCAACTAATGTGTTTCGGGAAGTAATTCGTGATCGCATTTTGTACATTATTGGCTTTTATGCGTTGCTAATGGTAGTTGTTATGCAGCTACTTCCCCAAATAGCCGCTAGTACCGAAGATAAAATCTTTCTAGATTTTGGACTAGCGGCGATGAACGTACTAGGCTTAATTGTGGCGGTGTTTGTTGGTACGGGGTTAGTTAGTAAAGAAATCGAAAAACGCACGGTTTTAGCACTGATTGCTAAACCGATTAGTCGCGCTGAATTTATTATTGCCAAACATTTAGGTTTATCTAGCGTTTTAGCCTTGCTTGTAGCCGTGATGACGGTAATTTATCTGGCGCTATTGCAATTTCAAGGTATTACTTATTCGCTTGTCAGCATATTACTTGCATCGGTGTTTTTATTTTTGCAGCTAAGTTTGATTACCGCCTTTGCTTTGGCTTTGGGAGTGTTTACAAGTTCGGTACTCGCAACCCTGCTAACTTTTGCCGTGTATTTGATGGGAAACTTTAGCCAAGACTTAGTTAATATTGGGCGGATTAGTAAAAATCCTGGTTTTGAGCGTGTAACTCAAACTCTATACTTGATATTGCCTGACTTGTCGCGTTTAGACTTAAAAAATATGGCAGTTTACGGCACGCAATTGTTACCAAATTCTCTAACCCTTCTAGCCAATGCTGCTTATGGTGTGGTGTATATTGTGTTGGTACTGGCGATCGCTATTTTAGTTTTTGCCCGCCGCGAATTTTAAAAATTAACTAGGCTTTAGTAGTGACTTGCTTCAATATAGCCGATTGAAAACCACTGCGGCGTGGAATGCCGAACTAACTGACCAACCTTGGACGACGCACTACAAAGATATCCTTAGAGGAAAACTAAGTGACGCAAGAAACAATCCAAACACAAATTGCTTACTACAACGCTAGGGCTAAAGAATATGATGAATGGTTTTACCGAATTGGGCGCTACAATCGCGGATTGGAAATAAACCAACGTTGGTTTGACGAAGTCGCTGCGCTTAAAAATGTTGTAAATAAAGTGGGAACTGTTGAGTCGGTACTAGAGTTAGCTTGCGGTACTGGCATATGGACGCAAGAACTTCTGAAAATTGGCAAGCAAATTACAGCGCTAGAAGCTTCCCAAGAAATGATTGAAATTAATCGCCAAAAACTAAATAACGCTTCTAACGTAGAGTATCGGCAGCTAGATTTATTTCCATGGCAACCAGACAAACAATACGATCTAGTTTTCTTTTCTTTTTGGCTATCTCACGTTCCCCCTGCAGAAGTTGATGAGTTTTTGAGCAAAGTTTACAACTCAGTTTTACCAGGTGGGAAAGTTACGATCATTGACTCTTATTTTGAAATAACATCTTCAGCTAAAGATTATCCGCTTCAAGACAAAAATGAAATTTATCAACAGCGCAAGCTAAATAACGGGCGAGAGTTTCAGATATTTAAAATCTATTATCAACCTGATGTCTTATTGAACAAACTAACTCAAGCTGGCTTTCAAGCTGAGGTAGGACTTACAGATACCTATTTCATCTACGTTCAAGGCGTAAAAGTTTAATAATTGGGAGCAAATCTAAATCCAAAAACTATAGACTCCTGGTCTAACTTGATTTATAACGAATGTTTGATATCAGTGCAATTACGGGAAGCGATCGCTACTAGACACCGCAATTTGAGCAGTCTGCAAGCTCAAATAAGTCAAGCTAAAGCTACCTTAAATAGGATCGCCGAAGTACGTCCGGTAGATGTGCAA
>JACCVJ010000284.1 GCA_013698215.1 Tatlockia sp.
AACTTGTAAATTCGCTAATTCTCCTACTCTGGCGTAGTTATCGCCGCTTATTTGTACTTGTAGCTGAGAATCATTGCGAAAGGCGGTTTTTTCCGGCGTTGCATGGAAATGATCGTGAGACTTGGATACTTCGGCGTTAACATTAACTACAACCAAACTTGCGATCGCAACTACTACCGCCCCACTCAATAATAATCGTACTCGTGCCGGGGCAATTTCTCCTCTTTGGGGCAAAGATTGCTTACCCATTATCCAACCGCCACCAATTCCTACCGCTAACAAAACCACAAGTAAGATAGCGTAATTGCGATACTTAACCGGATTTTCTGGCACATCAAGAGTTAAAGTTTGCTCGATGGGGCTAAATTGATTTGCTGTAATCGGGGTAACATTTACCAATAACTTGTATTTGCCCCGAATTGGCAGCATTTGTTGCAATTGTACTTTACCTTCTGGGGCGATCGCTGCTAATTCTAGTAACTTAGTACCTTCGACAACGGGAAAATCTGTACTAAAAAAAGGAGTGTTAGGCGGTGTAAATATTTGGACTTTAAATAAACTATTTGCCAACAATTCCCCCGCAGAATTTCGCGCCGTTAATGTTAATAAAGTAGGCGATTGGGGCTTTGTAGCTTCCGCTTCAAAGGGGTAAAACTGCCCCACTGGTGGACTTGTGGTTAGTTGAATAGGCGATCGCGGCGTTTGAGATAAGCCAATAGTTACCAAGAAAAGTACGCTCATCAAGCCTGTAATGGTCATGATGAGCGCCGAGCGCTGAGATTTTGACATTTTAGACTAAATTAATGGCAACTAATGGTCAAAGTGTGATGGCGCAAAGAGTGCATCGAATCATGAACGGCGGGATAAGTAGAAAAATATACCGTCCACAGGCTCAAAGCGCATAATGAAGTATAAAGTGTCATCTGTACGGGCAAAGATAAAGTCCAATTAATTGCCCGTTTTTGAACGTAACTAAGATTATTTGTAGCTCTCACAACCAGTGTTCCTCGCACATTAATGTAAGTTATTAGCGATCAGGCATTCTGACTTAGAGACATTAGCATCGCCTCATCACAGTTGCGGAACAGCGTCGGAATTGCACCGAACTTTCCCTTTACTTCTAGTGACTTCCACCAAAACCAATCGCTTCAAGCAATTATTCTATCACAGCGCGCGATCGTCAAAACTAACAGTAAAATATAATGCTAATTAGTCTTGAGGATAAGTAACAATATGTGTACAGCTTGTTTACTATTTTCTGCTTTAATGCTGTTCTCTCCCGCAGAGAACGTAGCGCCAGCCAATGGAGTTTCTGTAGCCCAAGAAACTCAAGTAGCCATTACACAAATGGTTAAGCAATTGCCCAAGTCTTCAGATACAAGGTTATTACGCAGTGGATTATTGGAATTGCATTCGCAATTAGCGACTACAAAAAACGACACTCAAGCCCAAGAAATTATTGATAGCGAGCTAAATATTTTATCGCAACAGTTAAGTAATTCTTCTAGCGGGGAAGAAGTAACCGAGTTGTTGGAAGATATGTTGATAGAAGATGAGCCAGCACCGCTTGTAAAAAGTTTAAGCTCTGCGCCGCATAAATCAATTCCAAGTAGCTATACGCCCCCAGTAATTTACTTCAATATTTCCTCTAACTGGTGCTGATTCCAAAGAGTTTGATACAATCCTGGCTGTTTCACCAATTGCGCGTGAGTACCAGCTTGGACAATTTGCCCTTTATCCATCACTAAGAGTCTATCGGCGGTAGCGGTGGCGGATAATTGATGAGAAATAAACACAACGGTTTTGCGTTTAGTACCTTGAGAAAGATTGTTTAAGATATCGGTAGCGGTTTGATTATCTACGCTAGAAAGCGCATCATCTAAAATCAATACTGGCGCATCTACTAGCATGGCTCTAGCTAAAGCTGTACGCTGCCTTTGACCGCCAGAGAGAGTAATTCCGCGTTCTCCGACGATAGTTTTGTATTCTTGGGGAAAAGTGCGAATTTCTCCGTCTATTTGGGCAACTTTGGCACTATATTCAACTTCTGCTTGGTCGCTTACCGGATCGCCGTAACGGATGTTATTTTTAATTGTGGTGCTAAAAAGAAAGCTATCTTGAGGTACATAGGCGATCGCCTGACGCAATGAATCTAAGTCAAGTTGGGTAATATCTACCCCATCAAGAAATAATTGCCCCGGTTCAATATTTAGCAAACGTGGTAAAGCATTAGCAAGGGTTGATTTACCCGAACCAATAGCACCAACAATAGCTACAGTTTCTCCAGGAGAAATTGTTAAATTAACATTATCTAAAGCTGGAATAGTAGCGCCAGGATAGGTAAAGCTAAGATTAACCGCTTTTAGTTCGCCTTTGACTTGTTCTTTAGGTAAATGTACAACTTGGTCAGAGTTTTGAATTTTGGGCGTGACAGTTAAAATAGATTCAATGCGATCGATACTAACTTCACCCCGTTGGTAAGCCGTAATTGTAAAGCCTAACAACGCTGTGGGAAATACCAAACGCTCTACATAAATTAAAAGCTTAAGAAAATCACCGATAGTAATTTGTCCAGAAATAATTTGACTAGATCCCAGCCACAACAAAATTAGTAAACTAATATAAGCAAGTCCTCCCACGAGCGGAAACAAAGTATTGCGGGTTTTGGCTAGT
>JACCVJ010000285.1 GCA_013698215.1 Tatlockia sp.
GCAGCTTTTAAAAAATTAAGATGATCTTTCACCGGGTCGTAACGACCAAATAGACTAATTATAAAAGTATCTTCCGCTAAATTTAATTCTGCTCTAACTCTAGTCCGAGCAGCTAAAAAAGGTGTTAAAACTTTAGTATCAAAACCATTGGGAATAATGGTAGTTTTGCTATGACGATAACCGATTTGTTCGTGTTGAGCAGCGCCAAGCTTGCTATTATAAATAATCTTATTTGGCAAATAAGATAAATAAGCAAGTAACTGGCTGATTTTTAAAGTTTGTTCTTTAGCATCTAACTTCGATAAAGCTAAGTGACGAACATTCCACACTACAGGGATAGGTTTAAATAAAAAAATGCTAGTTAATTGAGCGGCGATATTACCATGAGATAACCAGCCTTGGAGCAAATCGGGTTTGATTTGTCTTACCGTAGAAATTAATGACCTTATAGACGCTAAGGAAGGCTTCTCTGAGGAAATATTTATAGCATAGACGGGTATATTTAATGCTTCAATGCGATCGCTCAATCTACCTTTATCCATCAAAGAGATTACCACCGGATCGAATAAATTGCGATCGCTCAATGTTAGCAGTTTGTAGAGCATCATTTGAGCGCCGCCCGCACAAAGATCGGTAATAATATGAACTACTTTAATGCGTTTCACTTTCAACTCTCCATTGACCTTCAGCCAAACCTAAAATAAACGACCAAATAATAACTTCTTTAGGTCTATAAAGCGTAAAATCTATACTTTGGCATAGTAAAAATAAAGAAAATATAAAAAATCCTGGTTGACATTGATACTGAAAACTTTGCCAAATTCTTTTTAAAATTATCCCAAATATAACAATTGATAAAATTCCCAACCCAAAACCATATTTAATCCAAATACTATGAAAAATTGGTGGATAATACGTAGTTTGAACTAGGTAATCAAAGTCATTCCATAAAAGGTAAAAGTTGTTCGAGAAAATAAGAGATGAGGCGGCATTAAATCCTAAACCTAATAAAGGAATTTGTCCTGAAGTTAATAAGCTTCCAGCATAATTCCAGATTTCTGTTCTTCCACTAAGAGTTAGTAACTGTTTGAAGCTTGTATAAACGGATAAAAATAAGAAAAAGCGCTGTCCAAACAAGTTTTTTAGTAAATAAAATAATAGGCAAAAGCCTGATAAAGCTAGAAAAATAAGTTTAGCAAATTTAAAGATATTTGCCCTCATTTGAAAAAACAATAAACCTAAAAGCAGTAAAATAGATGTTTTACTAAACGTTAAAAATAGAAATAGTAAGCTAACTACAAATATAAAATGGTACTTGCGCCAAAAACTAATTAAGCAAACCATCGTAGCAACTTGACTAAAGCTTGCAGTTGTCATCCCAGAAGCATACATTCTAAAAGATGCTAGATAAATAAGTGTATAAACAAACAAAGCCGTAATTGCTAAAAGTATGAACAAGATAATTACGAAGCTTTCAGTTGCTTGATTGCCTACCCGTTTAACTAACCAAACAGCAAAGCAAAAAGCAAAAGTAAATCTAAAAAAGTAGATTACAGCATTTAAAATAAAATCATAGCCAAAAGTTAAACCATGAACAAAACTTAAGAGAATAATCGCCGCCAAAGTTAAGATAAAAACTAAGTTTTGTCTATAAACTTTAATGTATCCCAAAACAAAACTAAAGCTAACACTAAGAAAAAATACCAAATCGTACCAACCAAAATAAGCAAGTTGCCATAAGGTCGGTTTCGGTGCTATTTGTGGTGATATTGCTTTTACAAATAGTTCGTCAGGAAAAATAGCACTGCTACGCAATCCCATGTAGACAATTAACAAAATAATTGAGATAGGAGCAACATTTAAACATTGTCTAAAACCTCTAACTATCACTGCAATTTCTGCTTTTATGTCCATGTTTAAGTTATTGACAATTACTCAAATAATCTGCCGTTGTCTTAACTAATTGTGGAACACTAAAGTTGTTTTCAATTCTTGCCCTTCCCCTAAATCCTAATTCTGCTCTTTGAGGAGGAGATAAGTCTATAAAATTCTGTAACGCTGATGCTAAAGCTTGGGGATTTTTAGGGAGAATTACAAGACCTATATCACCCACAATTAAAGCTGAATCGCCTACATTTGTTACTATGCAAGGTACGCCACAAGCCATCGCTTCACTAACTGCATTGGCAAATCCCTCACCTTCGCAAGACGACGATACAACTATATCAAAAGCATTATACACCTCTACCATATTTGTACGGCTTCCAGCCCACTTAACTTTGTCAGCAATTTCTAATTGCGCTGCTAATTGTTGTAATTTATAAGTGTAATTTTTCTCACCAGTACCAACACAAACAAAGACTACATCTCGTTCATTTTTAGATAATAAAGCTGCGGCTCGTAAAAATGTAGGGTGATCTTTCATTGGGTCTAATCTTCCTATCAAACCAATTAAAATTGTATTCGGTAAAACTTGCCATTCTGACCTAACTTTGATTCTATATTTTGAGTTAGCTTTAAATAAATTAGTATCAATGCCATTATTAATAACTACCATCTTATCCCCAGAAAATCCTTGTAGGAGATGGTATTTATAACCAGCATCAGAATTAACGATAATTAAGTCAGCAAACTGCGAAAAGAAGCATTCTAACTTAAATAATAGCGCCGCTAACCAGTCATAATGACTAAAATCTACCTTAGTAGCGCGGATTCCCCAAAACATCCGGGTCGCCGGAAAAAAAGGCTTGAATAAAATGGTTAATAAGTTCTGCGTACTAAGATATCCGTGCAAAACTGCTGGTTTTATTTCTTTTAAAACTCGATAAAGCCGCCACAAAAAAAATAATATATCCCAACGATCGCGTTTCTCTAAGCAAATCAGTTGAACGCCATTATCCAACTGGGTTTCTAGCTCTCCTCCAGAATACAAGCATAAAATTGTCACATTAAAACAAGTTTTATCTAAAGCATTTGCTAAAGTTACTACTTGTCTTTCTGCTCCGCCATACTCTAAGGAACGAACTAAAAAAACAATTTCAATCATTGCTTGACAAAAAGAAATTGATTGTTTCCTAAACCACCGCCACAAGTAATTAAGTTTTGCAATTTAAAACTGCGATCGCGATAAAATCTAAATATTTCTTCTGGAGTAGCCACCTCAAAGGGATAACCCCCTAGCCAATCATCCCAATCGTGGATTACAGACATTCCCCTAGATTTTTTGTACTCCGTATAACGCAAGGTAGGGTTATTTCCTCTCACAATATCTATCGCCAATCCACCCAAAACAAAATAAGGAATAAATACCGCTAAAACTATAGCTTTACCTACACCGTTAGAACAATAAAGTTTTTTAACATTTAGCCAATTTTTAGATTTATTACCTTGGTTATTATAAATAGCAATAAATAATAATCCACCCTTAGCTACTGGGAAACTAGCATTTGCTAAAGCTTGCCACATTGACC